>JBIOZN010000143.1:0-2512 GCA_044871175.1 Acidimicrobiales bacterium
GATGATCGTATCGAGATCGGCCACCAGGGCGCTCTCGGTGACCTCGAGGGTGAGTTGGGCCGGCGGCACGCCACTGTCGGTGAGCGCGTCGCGCACCATGGCGACGAAGTCGGGCTGGGCCAGCTGGGCGGCCGACACGTTGACGCCCACCGGTGGCGCGATGAAGTCGGGAGCGGCCAGGCGCCAGGCGGCCACCTGGGCCAGGGTCGAGCGCAGGACGCGCTCGCCGAGCGGCACGATGAGGCCCGTCTCCTCGGCGAGGGGGATGAAGTCCTCCGGCGCGATCGGGCCGCGCTCGGGATGGGGCCAGCGCACGAGGGCCTCGAGGCCCACGACCCGGCCGCTGGCCAGCTCGACTTCGGGCTGGAACCGCAGCTCGAAGGCGTCGGCGGCGATGGCCTCGCGCAGGTCCGCCTCCAGCTCGAGGCGTTCGAGGGCCTGGCGCCGCAGGCGTTCGTCGTACAACTGCGCCCGGCCACTGCCCTGCTCCTTGGCGGAGTAGAGGGCGGTGTCGGCCTCCCGCAGGACGTCGTCGGGATCGTCACCGGGCCGCACGAGGGCGACCCCGGCGGCGGCCGTGAGGCCGACCCGCCGCCCGTCCAGGTCGAAGGGCTCGGTGAAGACCGCGAGGAGCTGCTGGGCGAAGTCCATCGCCTCCTCGCCGCTGGCCACTCGCGGGCGCAGCACGCCGAACTCGTCGCCGCCCAGGCGGCCGGCGCGGTCACCGCTCACCAGGGTGGCGCGCAGGCGCTGGGCCAGGCCGACGAGCAGTTCGTCGCCGATGGCGTGGCCGAGGCTGTGGTTGACCACCCGGAAGCGGTCGACGTCGACCCGCACGAGCGCCGACGGCTCGGCCGCCCCGGCGGCGGCGGTGAGGTGATCGTGGAGCCGGGCGGCCGACGCCAGCCCGGTGAGCTCGTCGACGTTGGCTCGCCGCTCGAGCTGGCGGCGCAGGGCCACCTGCTCGCTGATGTCTCGGACGACCGCGGTGTACGAGATGGAGCCGCCCGCTTGCCAGCGCGTCAGGGACACATCGACGGGGAACGTGGCGCCGTCCCGTCGCTGCCCGGCCGCTTCGATGGTGCGGTCGAGCGCCGCTGACCCGCCACCCTCGGCCAGCCGATCGAGGCCCGCCTGCCACCGTTCGCGGTGCTCGGGCGGCACGATCGCGGTGGCCGACTGGCCCACGATCTGGGCCGCTGTCCAGCCGAACATGGCCTCGGCGCCGGCGTTCCAGAACGTCACCGCGCCCTCGGCATCGGTGGTGAAGATGGCTTCCAGGGTCGACCCGGCCAGGCGTAGTGCCTGCTCGCCGCGCTGGCGGGCGTCGAGGTCCTCGGTCTGGGACAGGAGCAGGGGACGGGTGTCGGCGGGGCTGCGCACGGGGACGGTGGTGATGAGCACGACCCGGCTCCCGAGGGGCGTCGCCAGCACCCGCTCGCGCACGCTGGAGGGGATCGTGCCGTCGCCGAGCGCGGCCAGCACCTCGGTCTCGGCGGCCCGTTCGCCGTCGGCCACGAAGTGCACCAGCGAGCGCCCGTCGAGCTCGGCGGGGGCCAGGCCCACGAGCCGGGAGAAGGCGGCGTTGACGGCCACGACCGAACCGTCGGCGCGGGTGAGGCTCATGGCCAGCGGGGCGGCGTCGAAGGCGGCGCCGAAGCGCTGCTGGGCCTCGGCGAGCGTGCCCTCGGCGACGAGACGTTCGACGGCGACGGTGACCAGGTCGGCCAGGCTGCGCCGGAGCTCGAGCTGGGCGACGGCCTGGCGGGCCAGCGCCTCCAGGCCCTCGAGCTGCCCGCCGGTGAGGCGGCGGGGCCGGGTGTCGAGGACGCAGAGCGTGCCCAGGGCCGCGCCGCCCGCCCCGACGAGCGGGACGCCGGTGTAGGAGCGCACTCGAGGGGGGTCGGTGACGAGCGGGTTGGTGGCAAAGCGGGGGTCGGCCATGGTGTCGCGCACGATCAGCGGCCGAGTGGGGTCGCTGATGGCGCGGTTGCAGAACGCCAGGTGCCGGGGTGTCTGCTTCACGGGCAGCCCGATGCTGGCGGCGAACCACTGGCGGTCGGCATCGACCAGGCTGAGGGCGGCGATGGGCGTGCGGCACACCTGGGCGGCGAGGGCCACCAGGTCGTCGAACACGGGCTGCGCCTCGACGTCGAGCATCCCGTAGCGCTCGAGCACGGCCAAGCGGGCCTGTTCTCGCAGTTGGTCGCTCTCGCCGTGGTCGACACGCACCACACCCGAGAGCGTACGAGGGCGGCGGGGGCGGGGGCGCCGGTCGGCGCGTGGGCGTAGCGCCCGGGGCCGCCGCCGGCGTTTGAGGTGCACATCGCTGCCTTGGGCAGGCGAAAGCACCGTAGAGGTGCAGATTCCTGACCGAAGCGGGTCAGTAGTGCGGCCGAGAGGTGCACGGGGCGCCCGGCGTCGGACCCGCCCGGACGCACCGGGAGCACGTCCTGCTCACCTCGTGCGTTGCGTGTTCCTGGTGCGCCGAGACGTCCGGGGGGAACGGTGG
>JBIOZN010000144.1:0-10604 GCA_044871175.1 Acidimicrobiales bacterium
TCGTGGAGGCGACCCGCTGCGTCGGTTCCTACCTCTGGGCCCGGATCCGCCCACCTGCCGACACGACCACGTTCGAGGGGTGGACGGTGTCACGGTTCGGGTGGCGGCTGTACCGGATCTTCTTCAAGACCTACACCGAGAAGGTGTGGGGCGTGCCCGCCGACGAGATCCAGGCCGACTGGGCGGCCCAGCGCATCAAGAACCTTTCGCTCGGCAAGGCCATCGTGAACGCGGTGCTGCCGCGCCGCAATCAGAAGGAGATCACCTCCCTCATCGAGGAGTTCCAGTACCCCAAGTACGGGCCCGGGATGATGTGGGAGGTGTGCCGGGACAAGGTCGTGGCCGCCGGCACGGAAGTTGCAATGCGAACCGCCGTCGTGCGCATCGGCCACGAGGGCGGCCGGGCGACCGTGGCGACCGTCGATGGGCCCGATGGTCGCAAGAACGTGCCCGTCGACCACCTCATCTCGTCGATGCCGCTCAACCTGCTGGTGCAGGTGATGGACCCGCCGCCGCCGGCCGACGTGCTGGCGGCCGCCGCCGACCTCAAGCACCGCGACTTCCTCACCGTCGCCCTCGTCGTGCCCGAGCGCTACGCCTTCCCCGACAACTGGATCTACGTGCACTCGCCCGAGGTGAAGCTGGGCCGCATCCAGAACTTCGGGTCGTGGTCGCCCTACATGATCAAGGACGGCTACACCTGCCTGGGTCTCGAGTATTTCGTCAACCGGGGCGACGACTACTGGGACCTGCCCGACGACGACCTGGTGGCGCTGGGCACCAAGGAACTCGAACGGCTGGGCCTGGTGGACGCCGGCGCCGTCGAGCGGGGCTACGTCGTGCGCATGCCCAAGGCGTACCCGGTGTACGACGCCACCTACGCCGCCAACGTCGACGTGCTGCGCCGCTGGCTGGCCGAACACGCCGCCAACGTGCACCCCGTGGGCCGCAACGGGATGCACCGCTACAACAACCAGGACCACTCCATGTACACCGCCATGCTCACGGTGGAGAACATCGTCGCCGGGGCCGGCCACGACATCTGGGCGGTCAACGTGGAGGAGGAGTACCACGAGGAGACCAGCGGCACCGGCGCCCGGGGCACCGGGCGGACGGCGCCGGTTATCGGCTGAGCCGGCCTGGGCGCTCGCGCCCGCTCGGGCTGTCGGCATGCCTGCGGCCGCTGTAGATCGTCACTCGCGCTCGGTGCGCAGCAGGGTGAGGTCGGCCGAACCGCCGATCCCGTAGTCCTGCGGCGGTTCGGCGGCGATGTCGGTGGTGTCGGGCCCACGAGGACTCCTCCCCGAGCCACCAGGTCGGCCACCGTCGGCCGCGATGGAACGAGCCGGGGCCACCGCCCGCCCGCAATCGGTGAGCTCGATGGTCTCGCCCTGCGCCACCCGGGCCAGGTAGCGGCTGGCGTGCTGGCGCAGCTCCCGAACCCCGATCTTCTCCATGTGCCGCGATGGGCAGAGGCCCGGTCGACGACCAGCGCGCCAGGCGGGCGTCGGCCCGCGAGCCCCGTCCCGGCGACGGATCACGCAAGTTGACGAAGAGCGAGTCGGCGACGGGATCAGGTCGCCCGAAGGGTGAGGGCGATCCCACCGGCCAGGCCGGGCACGCCTTCCAAGCGGCGCTCCACACGTTGCATCCAACGGGCGGGCTCCTTGATCACCAGGGGGATGAGGAACAGGTAGCGCCGCCCGTCGGGCTGCCAACCGCCGGCCGCCGCCGTCCGCAGGAACCGGCGCGGAAAGAACAGGCGCTCGCCCTCGGTGCGGGTGTGGTACCAGATCACGTAGGGGTTGAGGCAACTGGGCTCGATGGCGAGCCAGCGGGCGCCCGGCCCAGCGTGCGCACGTACCGACGCCGCCGTCGCCCCCTCGTCCTCGACGTGGTGAAGCACGTCGTTGGTGAGCACGAGCTCCGCCTGCAGCCCCGGCACCGCCTCGGCCAGCCGCTCGGCCACGCCCTCGACGAAGCGCACGTTGCCCCGGCCGGCGGCCGCGGCCTGCGCATCGGCATAGGCGACGTAGCCGGGCAGGGGTTCGACGCCGACGAAGGTGACGTCGGGGCGGCGGCGGGCGAGGTCGATGAGCAGCGCCCCGGTGCCGGAACCCACCTCGAGCACGGTCGCGCCGGCAGGCAGCGCGTCCAGCGTGCTGGCGACGTAGTCGGCTCGCCGCCGGTTGAGCCAGCTGTGCCGGAGGTCGTCGTAGGCAGCCGGATCGTCGTCGTAGCTGGCGTTCCGGGTCGTCGCACGCACCGCGGGGACCCTAGGGGGTCGTGCGCCCTCGACGGCATCCCCTCCCATGCTGATCGCGCATCACGATGCTACGGTGCGCGCATGCGTACGACGATCACATTCGACGACGATGTCGCCGCGGCCGTGCGCGCTTACCAACGGGAACGGGGAACCGGCATCAGCGAGGCCGTCAACCAGCTCGTGCGACGCGGTCTCGTACGCCCGCATGCTCGGACGCAGGTGAACCTGGCCGTGCACGATGTAGGCCTCCTCGTCGACGTCACCAATGTCGAGGACGCGTTGGACGCCATCGAGGGCGTTGATCGGGCGGGTTGATGCTGGTCGACGCCAACATCCTGATCTACGCCCACGATCGTTCCAATCCCTTCCACGCCACGGCCCGTCGCTGGCTCCTCGAGCAGCTGCGCGGCGCCCGGCCCGTCGGCATCGCCTGGCCCTCGATCGTCGCCTATCTCCGCATCATGACCACGCCCCGGGCGGTTGCCCGTCCCCTCTCGGCGGTCGCCGCGTGGGCCGACGCGGAGAGCTGGTTCGCGTCGCCGGCGGTGTGGTCGCCGACACCTGGCCCCCGACACCGCGTGGTGCTCGGAGACCTCATCACGCAGTCGCACCTCACGGGAAAGCTCGTTCCCGACGCCCACCTGGCGGCTCTGGCCATCGAGCACGGGCTCGTGCTGTGCTCAGCCGACTCGGACTTCGCCCGCTTCGCCAGTCTGCGCTGGCGCAACCCGCTGTCCGCTTGAGTTCCGGGCGCGGCCCGGCGAAGGGACGGCGCGACTGTCGTCACGGGTTGTCGTGAGACGACCAGAAGTGACGACAGTCGGCCGATCCGGCCGCCGCCGGCGTGGTGCGCCGGCCGCCGCACCCACCCGCCGTAGCATCGGGAGCCGTGTCCACCGAGGTCGTCGCGCCCGGCGAGCGCGCCTCGACCCCCGACCACGACGACGTCGCCGCCCCGCCGGCGCCGACCCGTGCGAGCCGACTGCGCCGCTTCGCCCGGTCCTGGCTGATCGACCTGGCCGGCGTCGCCGCCGCCAGCACCGCCATCACCGTGTGGCTGTTCCGGCTGTGGTCGGCGCCGCTGCGGGTGCCGCTCGACTACGCGGGCGACGCCCTGGCCCAGCTGTCGGTGACCCGGGGCATCATCGAGACGGGCTGGAACGTCAGCAATCCCCACCTCGGCGCGCCTACGGGCTACGTCAGCTACGACTTCCCCGCGGGCAGCGACAACCTGCACTGGTTGGGGCTCAAGGTGCTGTCATGGTTCAGCTCCGACGCCGTGCTGGTCACCAACCTGTTCTTCTTCGCCTCGTTCGTCGCCGTCGCCGTCGTGGCCTTCGTCGTCCTGCGGGTGCTCGGGCTGCCCCGTTGGCTGGCGCACCCGGTGGCCCTGCTGTTCACCTTTCTGCCCTTCCACGCCGCCCGGGGCATCGCCCACCTCGCCCTGGCCAACTACGTGTCGGTGCCGCTCGGGTGCCTGCTCGTGCTGTGGGCCGCCCAGGGCCGACCGGCCTTCTTCGAGCCCGACGACGGCGGCCGCCTCCGCTTCGCCTGGCGGACCCCCCGCGCGCTGGGCACGGTGGTCGTGGCCCTCGTGCTCGGGATGGCGGGCGTGTACTACGCCGTCTTCACCGTCGTCCTGCTGGCGGCGGCGACGCTGCTCGCCCTGCTGCGCCCCGGCCGGCGACCGGCGTGGGCGCCGCTGGCCTCGGCGGCCCTGGTGGTGGCACTGGTGGCCGCCAGCTTCGGGCTGAACTCCCTGCCGGCCTTGCGTTACCAGGCCGACCACGGCCACAACCCCGGCGTGGCGGTGCGCGAGGTGTGGGAGGTGGACGACTTCGCCCTGCGCCCGGTGCAACTGGTCACCCCCGTGCCCGGCCACGTGATCGGCGCGCTCGACCGGCTGGGCGACGACCTGCGCCAGGCCCGCAGCAACTCCGAGCCCACCCAGGAGCTCGGGTCGCTGGGCACGATCGGGCTGGCGCTGGCGCTGGCGGCCGTCGTGGCGGCCGCCGCCGGGCGGCGCCGACTGCTCGGGGTCGACCCCACGATTGGCGTGCTCATCCTGGTCGCCGTGCTGTTCGGCGTGGTCGGGGGGTTCAGCTGGTTCACGTCGCTGGCGGGGCTGGCCGAGATCCGGGCCTGGAACCGCATCTCGGTGTTCATCGGCTTCTTGGCCCTGTACGCGCTGGCCCTCGCCCTGGCCGACCTGGCCGGCCGGCGCCGCGGGCCGCGCTGGTTCACCCCGCCGATCGCGGTCGCGTCGGCTGTGGCGTTGGTCATGGTCGGCGTCGCCGACCAGGTGCCCCGCTCGTCGCTGCGCACCACCGAGACCTACGTCGCCGCCTGGCAGGCCGACGCCCGCTTCTTCGCTGCCGTCCAGGATCGCCTCGCCCCCGGGACCATGGTGTTCGAGCTGCCCCGCCTGTCGTATCCCGAGGAGGGTCCGGCCAACGGCGAGCTCGCCCAGGAGCAGTTCAAGCCCTACCTCCACACCCGCAACCTCAACTGGAGCTTTGGGGGCATGCGGGGGCGGGAGTCGGACTGGCAGGAGCAGGTCGCGCCCCCGGTGGCGTCGGTCCCCGACTTCCTCGCCGCCATCCGTGCGGTGGGGTTCGGCGCCGTGCTGGTGGACCGGGACGCCTACGCCGACGGCGGCGCGGCCATCGAGGGTGAGCTGGCCGCGGCGCTCGGTCCTTCCGTGCTCGTCAGTGAGGCCGGGGACTGGGCGTTCTACGACCTCGGGCCGGCGGCGGCCAACGCCCAGCGTGAGCGTGAGCTGGCTCGCCCGACGATGTGGTGGGGCGAGGGGTTCGCCTTCCTGACGCGCACCCCCGAGCTGGCCGTCGAGCACCTGGCCGACTCGTCGGCCACCAGCATCGTGGTCAACCACGGCGACCGCCCGTGGCGCGGGCGGGCCCGGTTCACGGTGCGCTCGGACGCGGCGGGGCCGTTCACGCTCACGATCACGGGCGACGACCAGCCGGCGACGACGGTCACGATCACGGCGGCCGACACCGCCGTCGAGCTGCCCCTCATGCTCGAGCCGAGCGAGCGCGGGGAGCTCCAGTGGACAACCGACGCCCCTGCCACCACCAACCCCGGCAACCCCCAGCCGGTCGCCTTCGTCGTCGGAGCGCCCGTGTTCACCCCGCTCACGTGACCATCTGGTTGCCCGCCTCGACGGATTGGTGACGCCGCCGGAAGGAGCGCGTCCCGTCGGCCGGGAGGGTGACCGGTAGCATCGGCGGGTCATGCGCCCGGTGCTGTCCGTCGTGTGCCCGGTGCACAACGAAGCCGAGGTGCTCGACGAGCTCTACCGGCGGGTGGTCACCGCCGTCGAGCCCGTCGCCTCGCCCTTCGAGATCGTGTTCGTCGACGACCGCTCGACCGACGCCAGCCTCGCCCTGCTGCGGCGCCTGGCCGCCACCGACCCCCGGGTGCGCGTCGTGGCCCTCAGCCGCAACTTCGGCAAGCAGCGCGCCCTGGCCGCCGGCATCGACCACGCCTGCGGCTCCGCCGTCGTCACCCTCGACGCCGATCTGCAGGACCCGCCCGAGCTCATCCCCGAGATGGTGCGCCGGTGGCGAGCGGGCGCCGACATGGTGTACGGCCAGCGCACCAGCCGGGTCGGCGAGACGGTGTCCAAGCGCGCCTTCGCCAAGGCCTTCTACCGGGTGATCGGCCGCCTGTCGGACACGCCGCTGCCCCACGACGCCGGCGATTTCCGGCTGATGGCGCGCAAGGTGGTCGACGCCCTGGGCGAGATGCGGGAGGAGAACCGCTACTACCCGGGAATGGTCGCCTGGCTCGGTTTCCGCCAGGAAGCCCTGCCGTTCGAGCGCCCGGCCCGCCCCGCCGGTCGCACCAAGTTCCGCCCCGGCCACCTGCTGCGCTTCGCCATCGACGGCATCACCAGCTTCTCCGACAAGCCGTTGCGCCTGTCCAGCGCGGCCGGCGTGGTGATCACCGGCGTCTCGTTCCTCTACGCCGCCTGGGTCGTGCTGCGCCGGCTCATCCTCGGGCCTGACGCCAGCATTCAGGGCTTTCCTTCGCTGCTGGTGGCGGTGCTGTTCCTGGGCGGCGTGCAGCTGCTGTCGATCGGCGTGCTCGGCGAATACATCGGACGTATCTACACCGAGACCAAACGTCGCCCGCTCTATGTCGTCGACGAGCTCATCTTCCACCCGCAGGCGGCGGTGTTCGACCCGGCGGCGGCGCCGACCGACGGCCTCGGGCGAGAACCGGAACCGGCCTCCGTCCCCGACTGGTGACGCCCCGCGTCTCGGTGGTGGTGCCGGCCTGGCGGGCCGAGCCGTTCATCGGCGCCACCATCGCCTCTGTGCTGGCCCAGACCATGGCTGACTTCGAGCTGGTGGTGGTGGACGACGCCTCGCCCGACGCCACCGCCAAGGTGGTGGCCGAGTTCGATGACCCCCGCCTGCGCCTCGTCGTCAACGACGACAACCTGGGCTACGAGGCCAACTGGAACAAGGCCGTCTCCTTCGCCACCGCGCCCTCCGTGCTGCTGCTGTGCGACGACGACCTGCTCTACCCGCCCGCCCTCGAGCGCCTCACGGCCGCGCTCGACGCCGACACCACCGGCCGGGTGGCCATGGTCGTCGGGCGGCGTGATGTGATCGACGCCGACGGTGGCATCGTCGTGCGCCACCGGGGCCTGCCCCGCATGCAGGGCGTGCACCCCGGGCCGTGGGTGCTGAAGCGCCTGGTGCGCACGGGCGGGAACTGCCTGTGCGAACCGAGCTTCACGCTGCTGCGCCGGTCGGCGCTGCAGGCGGCCGGTCCGTTCTCCGCTCGGCGGGCCTACCCCATCGACTACGACATGTGGCACCGGCTGCTGCGCACCGGCGACCTGCACGCCCTCCCCGACACCATCGGCGCCTTCCGGTTGTCGGAGGACTCGCTGTCGGCCACACTCGCCCGCCGGCAGGGCCGGGATGCCGTCGGCCTGGTGTGGGACATTGGCCGCGACCCGGTGACTCCGGTCGGGCTGGTGGGCACGGTCGTCGGCTGCGCGCGGGCCCGGGCGGTGGCCGCCGCTCGCCGACAGGTCATCGCGCTGGCGAACCGCCGGGCCCGCCGGCGCCGTCGACGGGCAGCGTGACCACGGCGCGGACCTCGACCTCGTCGCGCACCCGCAGCGCTCCCATCATCGCCGAATACGGCTTGATGCCGAACGCCGTCTGCACCACCGCCGTCTGAACGCTGACTCGCCTGGTTGCGTTTGCAACCGTGCCGTCCAGACGGATTGGGCGGGTCGTCGTCCCGATCGTGAGCTCGCCCTCGATCGACACCTTCCCGCCCGTGACCACGACGTTCGTGGAGTGGAACGTGATCGACGGCGGCGGAGGCAGCACCTTCTCGATGTTCCGGCGGATCTCGGCCCGATCGCTCGCCGTCAGCGGCTTGACCCCGCCCGTGGCCTCGCGAACTTCCAGCGACCGGGCGTCCACGGTCACGTCCACACGCGAGGTCTCCGGGTGATCGGAGTCGACCGTGACCGTTCCGCTCCACGCGGTCACCTCGAGGACGAGGTCGTGGCCGAGCTTGCCGCCCAGGCCGCCCCGTCCGGTGTGCACCGTGACGCGGCCCGACTCGGGGCCGACGGTGCAGGTGGACGTGGTCATCGCGGCCGGGCGACGGTGACGAACTGGTTGTGGGTGAACCAGCGGCCGCATCTGCGGGGGAGGGGAAAGCTGGAGGTGTGCACGACGCCGAGGCCGGCGGCGGCGGCGATGTCGGCCGCCCGCTCGTGGTCGACGGGGGCTACGTGGGTGGGGTCGCTGGCGAAGCCCCGTTCCTGGGGCGTGAGGATGATCACCTGGCCGCCGGCGCGCAGCTGGGGCAGGTAGCGGCTGACCAGCTCGACGACCTCGCCGGGGTCGACGTGCTCGAGCACGTGGGCGAACAGCAGCGAGTCGAACGTGCCCGGTGCCGCCCACCGGGACGTGGCGAACTCCTCGGGTGTGTACGCGCGCAGGCCCCGCTCACGGCAGCGGGCGACGGCGTCGGGGTTGTGGTCGATGCCCACCCCGTAGCCGTGGATGTGGTCGAGGGTGCGGCCCACCCCGCAGCCAACGTCGAGGGTGAACCCGGGCCGCAGCCCGCGCAGGTGCCAGCCATACGGGTCGAGGGGCCGCAGCCGCTCCTTCCACCGCACCAGCTGCAGGCGGGCCAGGCGATCGGCGTAGGCGGCGTCGCGGGTCGTGGCCATCGCCGCTGACCGTACGCCGCCCGAGCGTTGGGACACTTTTCGCGCGCATAGGACGCGAAAGTGACCCAACGCTGCCTCAGGCGGGCAGGGGGCGGTCCTGCTTGTCCTTCCGGGCCGCCTTCTGGGCCTGCTTCCAGCGGCGGACCTCGGTTCGGCTGGCCTCGTCGTGGATGTCGGCCACCGAGCGCGGCATCAGCTCCCCGAACTTGCCCGCCGCCTCCTGCCAGCCCGGCGGCGTGACGCCCATGCGCTTGGCCAAGAGGGCGAGGAAGATCTGGGCCTTCTCGGCCCCGTAGCCGGGCAGCGCGCGCAGCCGGCCCAGCAGCTCGGCCCCCGACGCCGTCGACGTCCAGATGCGCTACGCGTCGCCGTCGTAGTGCTCGGTGATGAACGCCGCCAGATCGTGCGTGCGCCGGGCCATGTTGGCCGGGTAGCGGTGCAGGGCCGGCTTCTGCACGAACACGGCCACCAGCTCCCCCGGGTCCATGGCCGCGATGCGTGCCGCGTCGAGGTGCCCGAGGCGCGCCCGCAGCGTCGCCGGCCCCTTGAACGCCCATTCCATCGGGACCTGCTGGTCGAGCAGCATGCCGATCAGCAGCGCCAAGGCGTCGGTGTTGAGGAGCTCGTCGGCGGCGGGGTCGCCGGTGATATAGAGCGTGCCGTGCACGGCTCGGAGCCTACGAGAGGCGTCCACGGGATCGGCCGGGGCCAGTGTGTATGACGGGCTATGATTGGCGTATGACGACGATGGTGAGCTTCCGGGCGGACGACGAAGACATCGCCGAGGCCGACCGGTGGGCCGAGCACCTTGGGATCGACCGGTCCGAACTGCTGCGCGACGCCCTGGCCGGCCACCTTGCCCGTCTCGCCGCCGAGCACGACGTCGGCGCCTACCGAGCCGAGCCCTTCACCACGGACGAGATCGCGTTGGATGACGCCGACGACTGGGGCCCCGCCGAAGACTGGTCGGATTGGGCCGCGTCCGCCGACGAGCGCGCCCGTGCGGCGCGGTGACATCTGGTTCGCCGCCGTCCCGCACGGCGGTGACCGGCCCGTGCTCGTGCTCACTCGCGATCCGGTCGCGGATCACATCGATCGGCTCGTCGTCGCCGCCCTCACCCGGACCCGTCGCGGTGTCGTGTCCGAACTTCGGCTGACGGTCGCGGAAGACGACGTCCCTTCGGATTGCGTCGTGTCGTTCGACAACTTGCACACGCTGCCCCGAACGGCCTTCCGCCGACAGGTGACGACGCTGTCGAGCGCCCGCATGGCGCGAGCGTGTCAGGTGCTTCGCGCTGCGGTCGCCTGCTGACATCCGCCCGCCGGTCCCGGCGCGAGACTGGCGCGGTGCGCGTCGGCCTGCCTCGGGCGGCGACGGCGCGCCCGGCGGGCAGGGCGTGGTCACCGCCGCTCGACGCACCCACCGTTCTCGCCACCGCCGCCATCGCCGTCCTCCTGGCGACGCTGCTGGTGAGCGGAACGCGCGCCGTTCACGTCGACACCGGTGACACCAACGCGCTGGTCGCCGGCGCCCGGGTGGCCGTCGACTGCGTGAAGGACGGCGTCTGGCGCGACTGCGGGGGCACGGGGGTGGGCTCCACCGTCGGCTCGTTCGGGTTGCTGCAGTACCTGCCCGCCGCCGCCCTGGTGGCCATGGGCCTGGGCGACGCCAACGTCGTGCGCACCCTGGCCTGGCTGTCCACCCTCGCCTTCGGGGTCCTGCTGGCCCTGCTGGCGGGGCCCACCCGCCGGCTGCTCTCGCCGGCCTGGTCGACGGTTCTGCTGGTCGTCGCCGTGTCCGGGCCCTTGCTGTTGTACGCCCTCATCCCCTACGCCGAGATGCTGGGCGCCACCCTGGGCGTGGCCTTCCTGCTCGCCTGCCTCCAGCGCCGGCCCGGACTCATCCTCGCCCTCGGGCCCTTCGCCATGATGGGCAAGGAGACGGCGGCGCCCTTTCTGCTGGTGGCCGGATGGGTGTGCGCGCGCGACCGGAGGGACGGGTGGTCACCGCCGCGCCGGATCGTGGCGGCGCTGGTTGGCGCCACCGCCATCGCCCTGGTCGCCCAGGCCCTGTTCAACCAGTTCCGGTTCGCCACGTTCACC
>JBIOZN010000145.1:0-6470 GCA_044871175.1 Acidimicrobiales bacterium
CTGGGCGAGGCGTTCGTGTTCGTGTTCTTCGGGGTGGTGGCCACCACTGGTTCGGCCTACGTGCAGATCGACCGCGTCACCGGCGGGGCGCTGCTGGCGTCGGTGCCCGTCGGCTGCCTCTCCTGCGCCCTGCTCGTGGTGAACAACCTGCGCGACATCCCTTCCGACGCCATCGCCGGCAAGCGCACGCTGGCGGTGCGGCTGGGGGACCGGCGCACCCGCGGGCTGTACACGGCCCTCGTGGTGGTGGCCTTCGTAGCCGTGCCCGTGCTGGCCGTGTGGCGGCCGCCGGCGCTGCTGGCCCTGCTGGCCGTCGGCCTGGCGGCCCGCCCGGTCGGCCGGGTGCGGGCAGGGGCGCGCGGGCGTGACCTCGTCGCCGTCCTGGGCGCCACCGGGCGGCTGCAACTGGCCTTCGGCGGCCTGCTCACCCTTGGGCTGGCCCTGGGCGGTTGACCTGGCGCCTGCTGCGGTCCCAGACGAAGCTGAGTCGGATCTTGTCAAGTTGTCTGTGCCGGAGTACAGTAGGCACGAACAGAGTTCCACCGTCGCAAGGAGGTGGTTGTGGTGCTGATGCGAACCGACCCGTTCCGTGAGCTCGACCGCCTGACCCAGCAGGTCCTGGGGACGCGCATGCGGCCGGCGGTCATGCCCATGGACGCCTATCGCCAGGGCGACCGCTTCGTGGTGCACTTCGACCTGCCCGGCGTCGAGCCGTCCTCGATCGAGCTCACCATCGAGAAGAACGTGCTCACGGTCTCGGCTGAGCGCCAGTGGCAGCCGGCCGACGACCAGCAGATCGTCGCTTCCGAGCGCCCCCAGGGCACGTTCAGCCGCCAGCTGTTCCTCGGCGAGAGCCTCGACTCCGACAAGGTGGAGGCGCACTACGACAACGGCGTCCTCACCGTCACCGTGCCGGTGGCCGAGCAGGCCAAGCCGCGCAAGGTCGAGGTGACCGGCGGCAACCGCAAGGCCAAGGCGATCGAGACGGCGTCTTCGGAGTCCTGAGGCTCGGGCGCCACCAGCGGGGTGCGGCCGGCGGGCCGCACCGGTGAGCTACCGGTTCTACCGGTAGCTCTCGATGGCCCCGGGGCGGCCCGCCTCGGTGTCCTCCATGTACCGCCAGACGTCGGGCTGGGAGCCGTCGCCGTCGGTGAACCCGTACTGCCGCGCCAGCCGGCCAGCCGTCACCGAGGCCTGGTTCCAGCGTGCCCGGTCGGGGTCAGCGGCGACGGCGGCCACGCCCCGCCCGACGTAGCGGGGTGACTCCGACAGGGCGAAGCCCGGCGGCGCCGGCGCCTCGCGCCAGTTCTCCTCGGTGACGCCGAAGCCCTCGAGCATCATCTCCGAACGGAGCCAGCCCGGAGTGACGGCGAGGGCGGTCGCCCCGTGGCGTTGCAGCTCGTGGCCCTGGGAGAAGGCGAGGCGGTTCACGGCCACCTTGGCCAGGTCGTAGAACACCGAGATCCGGTAATGGGAGGCGTTGTAGGCCGTCGTCCCGTCGGTGACCTCCACCAGCAGGCCCCCCGGCTCGGCGATGAGCAGCGGCAGCAGGTGGTGCGACGTCACCACGTGGGTGTCGATGGCGAGGCGCAGGATGCGCAGGCCCGCAGCCAGGTCGTGCTCCCAGATCGGCGTGTCCCACTGCGCCGGCCCACCCTTCAGGACCTCGGCGCCCCAGATGTCGTTCACGAGGACGTCGATGCGCCCATGGTCCCGGCGCAGACGCCCGGCCAGGTCCCCGACCTGATCGGGGTCGAGGTGGTCGACGGCGGCGGCCACGCCCACGCCGCCGAGGCCGGTCACGAGCTCGGCCGTCTCCTCGATGGTCTCGGGGCGGTCGTAGTCCGAGCGCGTGTCGCTGCGCGCCCGGGTGCTGCGACCGGTGCACACGACGGTGGCGCCGGCCTCGCCGAGGGCGGCGGCAATGCCCCGGCCGGCGCCCCGGGTCGCCCCCGCCACCACCGCGACCCGCCCCCGCAGGGCGTCGGGATCAGGAGACCAGGCCATGCCCGGCGGCCGCCGCCCGGGCGGCCACCCGCTCCAGGACCAGCAGCATGGTGTCGGGCTCCTGGGCACCGGGCACCGCCCACGTGCCCGCGAACACGAACGTGGGCACGGCGGTGATCCCTTTCTCGTAGGCCTGGTCGAGCTGGGCCCGCACGTCGGCGCGTCCTTCGTCGGAGGCGAGGAAGGCGGCCGCCGCCGCCGGGTCGAGCCCGGCCTCGCCGGCGATGGCCGCCAGCTCCCCCCGGTCGCCCACGTCGCGACCCTGCGTGAAGTAGGCGCGCATCAGCGCTTCCTCGAGCTCATCCTGATGGCCGTGGCCCTCGGCCCACCACAGCAGCCGGTGGGCGTCGAAGGTGTTGGCCCGCTGGGCGATGTCGAGGCGCAGCTCGATCCCGTCGCCGGCGGCCGCGGTGGTGACCCGTTCGATGACGGCGGTCGCGGCCTCGGGGCCCCCGAACTTGCGGGCGTAGGCCTCCCGCACCGGCGTGGGCGTGACCGGCGCGCCCGGGTCGAGCTGGAAGGGCCGCCACACCACCTCGACCTCCCCGGCGCCTTCGAACCGGGCGAGGGCGGCCTCGAACCGGCGCTTGCCGATGTAGCACCACGGGCACACGACGTCGCTGTAGATCTCCACGCGCACGCCTGAGCCAACCCTCGGGGCGGCGGGCGGATTCCCCTGACGGGTACGCCCCGGGCACCGGACAGGAACCAGCGCCCGGCGCCCTCCGTCGAAGGCGCCGTGCCCGACACGCGGGTCAAGTGGTTCGGCCTTCCCTTTCACGAGGGCTCGGTCGCCTACTCCGTCTCCGGTCTGGACGCCAAGGGCGACACCATCGCCACCGCCGAAGGGAGGCTGTCCAGCGCCATCGACGGGCCGATCGAGGCTGCGGTCAACGTGGTGTCGCGATGCCGCGGCAACTACGTGCTCCTGTTCGCCAACGAGGCCCGCGGGGTCGTCGCCGAGATCGGTCGAGTGCACCAGCACCTCGGGCGCGAGCTCGCCGTCGTCACCGCCTTTCCCGCCGAGGCGGGGTCCTCCGGGGTGGCCACGCCCGTCGTGAACCTCCCCGAGGCAACCGCCGGGGCCGACGTCTCCGCCGACCTGCCCGCCCTCGACGCCTCCGTCGCCGGCGAGGCCACCGACGCCGACCTGGCCGGGTGGGCGGCGTCGGGCGGGCACGACGGTCTGACGATGCAGACTCGGCGGGTCGACGAGAACGGCGACCTGGTGGAGTTCGACGACGGGTTGGGGCTTCGCGACGTCGTCCCGCTGGCCGACACCGCCGGGATGGGCCCGGCCGCGGGCACGCGGGCGACGGCGTTCACCGACTGGGTCAGGCAGGTCGCCGAGCGCTTCCGCCGGGCCGACGAGGGCGAACCCCCCGACCTGAGCGACCTGCTGTTGCTCGGCGGGGCCGCCGGCTACAGCCAGAGCCTCGACGCCGGCCGCGCCCGCTGCGCCGACACCGCGACCATGGGGCCGAGCCGGTGCCAGACCGGTGAGCGGTGCCCGCTGTACGGCTACTGCCCCGACCGCCCCCCGGCGGTGCGGCCCGGGGCCGCCGCGGGCGGGCCCGACTTCGTGCTCGACCTGCATACCGGCGCCCTCGCCGACCTCACACCCGAGCAGTGGTCCTGGCTCCTCGAGGCCGAAGGGATCGATGTGCAGGTCCCGCTGCACTTCGTCGTGCACGGGCTCGACAGCCGCGCCGAGGGGCCGGCGGGCGAGATCAACGCCGCCTGCCCGCCCGACGACGGCACGCTCGTGATCGCCGTCAACTGGGATGCGGGGGACAGCTTCGTCAACTTCACGTCGGCGCGTGACCGGGCCGACGGATGGGTGGGCGACACGTTCGGCGCGCTCCTCAGCGGCGTCCACCTGGCCAACCCGCTGGCCGAGCTGCACTTCACCGGCCACAGCCTGGGCGCCAAGGTGGTCGTGGAGGCGCTGTCGGCCTGGGACGACTGGCGTGAGAACAACAGCGGAATGGGCATCACGCCGTACGTCGACGTCGCCTTGATCCAAGCGGCCATCTCCACCAACGACGTCGATGTCTGGGTCCTGCGCCGGCTGCTGGTCGACCGTCTCACCATCACAGTCGACCCCGACGACCCGAACCTGGCGTGGATGGAACGCATCTCCGACGAGGCCTTGGGCGACGAGGTCGCCTCCGGCGACACCAACACGTTGGCCGACATCGTCGCCGACCGGCACAGGTTGGGCCTCGACACCGTCGTCATCGCCCACCACGACGGCCACCTCGGCCTCAGCCCCGACCTTCCCGTGGTCGGACCGGTCATCGACGACCAGATGAACCACGGCCTCGGGGGATAGGCGGCCCGAGTATGTCCCTCTCGACGACGACGTCCAGTTGGCGTGACGCCGCCCGCCCTCACGGCGCCGGGTGGGCGGCGAGCCACGCGCGCAGGACGGCGAGGAAGGCGGTGGGCTGTTCGAGGTGGGCGGCGTGGCCCGCCCCGGGCACGAGTGCGGCGGTGGCCGAAGGGCCGATGGCGGCGGCCAGGCGTCGGGCCAGGGCGGCGAAGCGGCGGTCGTGCTCGCCCGCCAGGGCCAGCACGGGCATGGTGAGCGTGGACAGCTGGTCCCACAGCGGCGCCTGGGTGC
Source organism: Acidimicrobiales bacterium (assembly GCA_044871175.1). Taxonomy (GTDB): domain Bacteria; phylum Actinomycetota; class Acidimicrobiia; order Acidimicrobiales; family Ilumatobacteraceae; genus JBIOZN01. Next base: position 4,634 of record JBIOZN010000145.1, read on the forward strand.
CGGTGCCGGCGTGGCGCAGGCTGGCGGCCAGGGCCGCCGGCGCGTTGGTGCGCCGGGCGGCCCGCTCGGCGGGGTCGTCGGGCAGGCCGGCGAACAGGGGCGAGGCCAGCCAGCGGGTGAGGAAGGGATCGAGGCCGTTGCGCTCGAGGTCGGCGGCCAGGGCCTCGTCGGCCGTGCGGCGAGCGGCTCGCTCGGCCTCGTCGGCGATGCCGGCGGTGGCCCCGAGCACTACCAGCCGGCGGACGAGGTCAGGCCGGCCGAGCGCCAGGTGCAGGGCCAGGCGCCCGCCCATCGAGTACCCGACGTAGGTCGCTCGTCCGCCCGTGGCGCCCAGCAGCGAGGCGCCGGTTTCGAGGTCGGCGTCGGCATGGCCCGACCGGCCATGCCCGGGGGCGTCCACCACCACGACCTCGTGGTCGGCGGCCAGGTCGGCCCGGATGGGCTCCCAGCTGCGGCCCGTCTGGGTGAACCCGTGCACGAGCACGAGGCGCTCGCCCCGGCCCGACACGTCGGCGGCGAGGGGCACCCGGGCAAGATAGGGCTCGATGCCCGCGCCGGCCGTCGCCGCCACCTTCTGCGCCACCCTGATGGACGAGTGGGTCCGGGCCGGCGTCACCGATGCCGTCGTGGCGCCCGGCAGCCGCTCGACGCCGCTGGCGCTGGCCCTGGCGGCCGACGATCGCGTACGGGTCCACGTCCACCACGACGAGCGCGCCGCCGGTTTCGTCGCCCTCGGCCTGGGTCGGGCCACGGGCCGGCCGGCGGTGGTGCTGTGCACGAGCGGCACGGCGGCCGCCGAGCTGCACGCCGCCGTCGTGGAGGCCCACCAGGCCGAGGTGCCGCTGCTGGTGTGCACCGCCGACCGCCCGCCCGAGCTGCGGGACGTGGCCGCCCCCCAGACCATCGACCAGCTCCGCCTGTACGGGCCGGCGGTGCGCCTGTTCGCCGATCCGGGGGTGCCCGACCCGGCGGCGGCGGGCAGCTGGCGCGCGCTGGCCGCCCGGGCGGTGGCCGATGCCACTGCGCCCGTGCCGGGGCCCGTGCACCTCAACCTCCCGTTCCGGGAACCGCTGGTGGGCGAGCCCGGCCCCCTGCCTCCGGGGCGGCCCGACGGCGCGCCCTGGCACCGCAGTCGTGTGGGGACCCCGACGTTGGACGACGAGGCCACCGCCGATCTGGCCGCCGTGCTCGACGCGCCGCGCGGGGTCATCGTCGCTGGGCACGGCGCCGGCGACGACCCCGACGCCGTCCACGCGCTGGCCGCCGCCACCGGCTGGCCCGTCCTGGCCGACCCCCGTTCGGGGGCGCGCCGCCCGGCGCCCACCACCGTGGCCGCCTTCGACGCCCTCTTGCGCCACGAGCGCTTCGCCGCCGACCACGCGCCCACCGTCGTGCTGCGCCTGGGCCGGCCGCCGGCCTCCAAGGTGCTGGCCCAATGGGTGGCGGCCGCCGCGCCCGCCGAGGTGCAGGTGGCGTCCACTCCCGGCTGGGTGGACCCGGACCACCGGGTGGCGTGGCGGGTGGTGGCCGACCCCGCCGCCGTCTGCCGGGCGTTGGCCGGACAGGTGCGGGGCGCGGCGGGCACGCCCTGGCTGGCCCGGTGGCGGCGGGCCGAGGAACGAGCGCAGGCGGCCCTCGACACGGCCCTGGCCGGCCACCCCGAGCCCACCGAGCCCGGCGCCGCCCGGGCGGTGATGGCGGCCGTGCCCGACGGGGCTGCGCTCGTCGTGTCGTCGTCCATGCCGGTGCGCGACCTCGAGTGGTACGCGGCGCCTCGCGCCGGCGTGGACGTCTACGCCAACCGGGGCGCCAACGGGATCGACGGCGTGACGTCCAC
>JBIOZN010000146.1:0-8327 GCA_044871175.1 Acidimicrobiales bacterium
GGCGATGGCCGACCAGCTCGGCCTCACGGTGTCGGAGATCCAGCCGGTGGGGTTGAGCGGTTCGGCCGGCTCGACGCCGCTGCGCCTCCGGGTGGACGGTGCGTCGCCGCCGTACGTGTTCGGCAAGCTCTATTCGCGCACGCACCTGCGCTCCGACCGCTGGTACAAGCTCGGGCGAGAGCTGCTGTACGGGCGGTTGGAGGACGAGAAGCCGTTCAACACCGTGCGCCGGCTGGTGCAACAGGAGGACTACGCCCTGCGCGTCGTCCGGGAGGCCGGCGTGCCGGGCGCCCGGTCGTATGGCTTCGTCGAGCTCACGCCCGAGCGGGAGTACCTGCTCGTCACCGAGTTCCTCGACGACGCCGTCGAGCTGGGTGACGCCGTCGTGGACGAGGCGCTCATCGACGACGCCCTTCGTCTGGTCCGGGCGCTTTGGGACGCCGGCATCGCCCACCGCGACATCAAGCCGGCCAACGTCATGGTGCGCGACGGCCACGTCCTGTTGATCGACGTCGCCTTCGCCGAGCTGCGCCCCACCCCATGGCGCCAGGCGGTCGACCTGGCCAACATGATGCTCTGCCTGGCCCTGCGTTCGAGCGCCGAGCAGGTGTACGCCCGGGCGTTGCGGCAGTTCAGCGTCGAGGAGGTGACGGAGGCGTTCGCCGCCGCTCGCGGCCTGGCCCTCCCGTCGCAGTTGCGGCGGGCGCTGCGGGCCGAGGGCCGCGACCTCCACGGCGAGTTCCTCCGCCTGCTGCCCGAGCGCCCTCGGCCCATCAGCGTGCAACGATGGACGTTCCGGCGCGTCGTGGCCGCCCTCGTGGCCGCCGTCCTCGTCGTCCTGCTCGTCGTCAACTTCGCCCGGATCTTCAGCCCGCGTGAAAACACCCGCACCCCCGTGCGCGCCGACGCCTTGTGCGACGCCCTGGAGCCCATGTGGCTGGAGGCCCAGGCCGTGCAGACCGCCCAGCTCGTCCCGTGCGTGGCCGCGCTGCCCGTGGGTTGGTCGTTTCGCCAGCTGACGGTGAACAACGGGCGATCGACGATCACCGTGAACCACGACCGCGCCGGCTCCAAGGCGATCGAGCTGCGCTTCGCCGGCGCGTGCGACCTGGCGGGCGCCACCGAGGTCGAACCCGACGTCGCCGGGGCCCGGCGCTTCGAGCGCGGCCCGGACGAGGGCGGAGACACCATCCTCACCTGGTACGAGCTGTTCCCGGGCGGGTGCACCACTGCGCGGCTCAGCGCGCGCAACTCGACGCCCGAAGTGGTACAGGAGGTGACGGCGCAAGCCCGCCAGGTCATCGGCTTCGTGCCCCGCGCCGAACTGGCCCGAGCGCTGGACGAACGCTCGGACGGGCGCCTGCACCTCGACCCGCCCTAGCGGCGGCCCGGCGGGCCGAGTTGGTCCGCGCGTGTGTCGCCGGCGAGCGGCCCGGGCGAGGTGCACATCCCTGCCTCAGGCCGCCGGATGCACCGTGGAGGTGCAAATCCCTGACTGAAAGCCCCAGCAGTGTCGCCGGCGGGCAACCGGTGTCGGGGGCCTCCGCCAGGTGCACATCCCTGACTGAAGCCGGGCTGCCCCTACGCTCGGGCGGCCTATGGGACACGACGCAGGAAGCCCGGCGCGCGACGCGAGCGGGCTCGGCTTCATGACGGCGGTGGGCGGGCTCGGCGGGCTCGCGCTCACCGCGCACCTGAGCCGGCGCGCCCGGGTGGCGGGTGCGGCCGTCGGGGCCGGCGTCCTCGCCGGCGCAGAGGCGATGGCGCGGCGGGTCCAGCGTCGCGGCGAGATCCCGCCACTGTGGCACCGCATCCTCACCACCTCCACGATGGCGGCGCCGCTGGGCTGGGCGGCCGGGAAGATCGCCGGCGTGGGGCCGGTCGCAGTCGCCACCGGCGCGGGCGCACTGGCCGGCGCAGTCGGCCTCCGCCCCCAGAAAGTTGCGCTGGGACCGGCCCTCGGCCTGGCCGCGGGCCGGGCGTTGGCCGCCATCGACCCCCGCATGCCCGGGGCGGTGGTGGCGAGCTCGACCGTCCTCACCTACCGCATCGCGTCGGCCGCGATCTTCCGGAACGCCCAGGTGACCCTGCTCGCCGAGCGGGTGAGCCCCGCCGAGCTTCCCTTCGTCGTGCCCCTCGAGTCGCGCACGCGCTACGTCGGCACCGACTACGTACGGGCCCTCGCTGACGTCCTCGGCGGTACCTATGTCCGTGCGGCCCACGACGTCGGCATCGTCCCGTCGCTCGACGCGCTGTCGGGCCCTGATTTCGATCCCGCCGCAGTGGACGCGCGGGTGCGCGAGTTCTACGAGCACACGACCCGCTTCACCCTCGACATCGTGCCCGAGTGGCGACCGTGGGTGCGGCCCGGCTACCTGCTGTACCGCACCGTCGTGGCCCGGCCGCTCGGTCAGGCCAACGTGCCCATGAACCAGCGCGAGGCGTTGCGCGGCATGCACAGCCGCATCGACACCATCGACACCAACGGCGACGGCGTCGCCGACGTCCGCGGCTGGATCCGCTCGTACGCCGACACTGACGCGCCCATCTACGTCGGGATCTACACCACCTACCGCCACGGCGACCGGGGCTACGTCAGCGTCGGCTTCCCTCTCCCCCAGGCCAACTTCACCGCGACGCTGGCGCCCTACGCCCGCGAGGACGGCGGCCTCACGCTGACGAGCCGCACCGACCTCGACCATCCCGGCCACTACCTCACCTACGTCGACCCCAGCACCCGTGAGCTGACGGCGCTGGCGCTGCACGGCTTCGCCGAGAAGCTCGACGTCTACGTCCACGACGGCGAGCTGCGGGCCGAGCACGCGTTCTGGGTGTTCGGCCTACCGTTCCTGGTCCTGCACTACCGGATCCGGCCGAAGCCCTGACGGCAGCAGCTGGGGATTTGCAGGGTGACCACCACGCCCGCATGGTCCGACGGCCACGGGCCCGAAGGCGTGCGATCCTGGAGGTCCTCGCCGAGGATGTCGCCCTCGCCCGCCACCGCCGCCAGGCACCCCTGGCTTGTGTGCATGACGTAATCCACGGTGTGGTCGAGGGCCGACGGCAGGTGGGGAACATCGGCCGCTTGGCCGGCGGTGTACCCGGGAGCGGCCGCCATCGCCTCCGGCCAGGCGTCGACCAACCCGGCCGCCGTGAAGACGCCGTAGGCGTCGCTCTGGTCGCCGCGCCGCGTGTTGAGATCCCCGGCGAGGACCACAGGCAACGGGGACGCGGCCATGATGGCCACCAGTTCCTGCGCTTGCCGTTGGCGGATCGGCGCGCTGAAGGCTTCGAGGTGCCTGGTGATGAACCGCAATGACCGGCCGCGTTCCTTGACATCGATGCTCGACCAGCCCCGCGGTATCTCCACCGCCTGGCCGCCCACGGTGACCGCCAGTACGGCGTCGAAATGGCCGCTCATCGGGTTGGACACCTTCACTGGCGAGCGAGGCCGATCGGCGCGCGCCAGGACGACGTCTCGATCCGTGAAGCGGGCGATCGTCGTCGCGCTGATCGGCAGCGCGCCTGCGAAGTTCACGCTCGTGGACACGGGACGGTAGGCCACGCCGCGGCTCTCCAGATCGGCCACGAGGGTGTCCAAGAAGTCGTAGGCGACCTCGCTCGCGGAAGGATCAGTGGCCGGCGCCGTCTCCCAGCGCGCGACCTCCTGCAGACCGACGATGTCGGGTGCGTCCTCGGCGATCTCCCGGGCGAGAATTTCGGCCCGGGCCGGGAAATCGGTCTCGTTGACCTGGCGGTACACGGCGGCGGCCACCTCGACCAGGCCCGGACCGGGCGGCGCGGCGAACAGGGGGCGAAGGTTGGCGCCCAGGTACAGGTTGTAGGAGGCGACCGTGAGACGGCGCGGGCCGTTGGCCGGGTGCGCCCCGACCGACGCCGGTGCCACGAGGAGGGCGACGAGCACGAGGAGCAACGCCGGCAACGCCCCCGTGACCAGACGCGAGCGACCGGGTCGCGTTCCTCGATCCGACGTGGAGTTCGCCCCCGCCTCTCCTCCCCTGTGCCGATTCGGACTACGGGGATGCACGATGGCCCCCGACCGGCGCGTGAAGGGCGCTGACGCGTCCATTGGTCGGCGGGGGCCATCCGGTTGCCGTCGGTTCGTCGTCTCTGTCGGGCGGAATCACCCCCAGGAAGGGCAGTAGGCGGTCATCTTGCCGCTGGCCTCCGCTCGGCGACAGGGCCGAAAGTCCGTCGCCCGCCGGCGGCGAGGGGCCGAGGGGCCGACGGGCGCCGTGGCTAGCGTTCGTCCTAGCGCCGCGAAAGGAGCCACGCCATGGGCATCCTGACCGAGGACATGCAACGGGTCGTTCGCGAGCAGAAGCTCGGCTTTCACGCCACCGTCAATCCCGACGGCACACCGAACCTGTCCCCCAAAGGCACCACCGACGTGTGGGACGACGACCATCTGTGGTTCGCCGACATCTGCTCGCCCCAGACGGTGGCCAACGCCCGGCGCGGCTCCTGGGTCGAGGTCAACGTCGTCGATCAGTTCGTGCGCAAGGGCTATCGGTTCAAGGGGCCGGCGGAAGTGCACGAGCCCGGGAGCGCGGCCTTCGCCGAGGGCGTCGCCCGGATGCGGGCCGCCGGCTCCCGGCTGGCCGACCGGGTCGACGCCGTCGTCCTCATCGAGGTCCGCCAGGCCGCGCCGCTCGTGTCTCCCGCCTACGACGACGGCACCGTGAGCGAGACCGACGTGCGGGCTCTCCACATCGCCCGGTTCGCCCGGCTCCACGAGGCCCACGGGGGGGAACCGGCGGCCACTCCGGCGCCGCCGGGCTGAGCGGCCGGCGGCTGCAAGGGCGGTAAGCGGCCCGCTGCTCACCCCGGCACCAGATCCCGGCGCCGGAAGCCGGTGAGGCCGAGGCCCACCAGGCCGGCGGCGACCGCCACGAGCACGAACAGGGGCGCGACCGTGAAGCCCTCGGCGGGCAGGAGCGGCACATGCGCATAGGGCGACAGCGCCTCCACCCACCTGGGCGCGCCGAGATAGGTGGTGGCGTAGTACGCGACGAACGGGTAGGCGACGCCGGCCCAGGCCAGTTGCGACCACCGGGGCAACCGGCCGACGACCAGTGCGGCGAACCCGGCCACCACCCACACCGCAGGCACGTACGCCAACGCCGCGCCGGCCACGCGAGGCAGCATGACGGCGTCGTGGAGCGAGACGGCCGCCCCCAGCCCGAGGCCGGTGCCGGCGACCAGCAGGAGCCCGGCCCCGCCCACCATGGCCACCGCCAGGTGACTGCCCATGTAGGCCGAGCGGGGCACCGCCGTGGCCAGCACCACCTCGGCCCGCCCCGCCGCCTCCTCGGAATGCGTCTTCAGCAGCGTCTGCACGGTGAAGGCCGCCACCACGATGGCGAACACGAGCACGAGGGCGGCGGCGAAGGAGTCGGTGATCCTCGCCCCGGTGATCTCGAGCTCGTGCAGGGTGCTGATCTCGCGCAGGAGGTCCTCGGCCCCGCCCAGGATCGACCCGTAGGCGACGCTGAACCCGGTGATGGCCAGGGCCCACGCGAGCACCCCGACGCGCTGGAGGCGCCACGCCAGCCCGAGCGGGCGGCCGAGCCCGGCCGACGCGTACGCCGGCCCGGGTGCCGGCGGGATGAGCCCGGAGCCGAGGTCCCGGCCCTGACGGAGCCGTACGCCGAGGCCGATCAGGCCCGCCGCCGTGACGACCGCCAGCAGCAGCGGCGCGGCGTGGTCGCCCGTGAACGGCGCCGCCGCCTGCGCCCACCCGATGGGCGAGAGCCACGAGAGCCCGCCCGGGCCCACGTCGCCGATGGCCCGCAGGGCGTAGGCGGCGCCCAGGACGGCGCCCGCCAGCCCCGCCGCCCCCCGCCCGTACTGGCTGACCTGGGCGGTGACGGCGGCCACGGCGGCGAACACCACACCGGTCGCGGCGACGGCCGCGCCGAACAGGAGCGAGCCCGAGGAGGTGATGCTCTCCACGCCGGTGGCCGGCAGCCCGAGGGCGATCAGCACGCCCAGGGCGAAGTCGGCGCCGACGGCCACGACGAGCGCGGCGGTGAGGGGCACATGGCGGCCCACGGGCGCGGCGGTGATCAGCTCGGCCCGGCCCGACTCCTCCTCGGCGCGTGTGGCTCGTACGACGGTGAAGATGCTCATCAGGGCGGCGAGCACCGTCGCCAGGCCGAGCGCCGCCTGGGCCACCAGGGCGCCGTAGGTCGGGACGTCGCCGCCCCGGTACGGTCCCACGAGCGCCACCGTGGCGGGCAGCCGGAATGCATCGGCGACGGCCGTGCGGTCGGCCGCGGTGGGGTACCGGCGGGCGTAGCTGGCCGCGGTGGTGACCACCAGGAGGACGATGCCCCCGACCCACACCGCGAGCCGCACGCGGTCGCGCCGGAGCACGAACCGGGTGACGACGCCCAGGCCGGTGAAGCCGGACCCGGTTCGGGGCGGCGCGACGGCGGCCACCGCGCTCATCGCGCCACCTGCTCGGGCGGCTGGTGCGTGTCGGCGTCGCCGTAGTGCCGGAGGAACAGCTGCTCCAGCGTCGGGGGGTGGGCCGTCAACGTGCGCAGGCCGGCGGCGTGCAGGTGCCCGATGACATCGTCGAGGTGCTCGGCGTCGACGTCGAGGCTCACCTCGTCGCCCCGTGTGCGCAGAGCCACGACACCGGGGAGGAGGTCGAGTCCGCTCGGCGGACGCGCCGTGCGGGCCGTCACCGTGGTGCGCGTGAGGTGGCGGAGGTCGTCCAGCGTGCCGCTCTCGACGATGGTGCCCCGGCGGATGATCGACATCCGGTCGCACAGCTTCTCGACCTGGGCGAGGATGTGGCTCGACAGCAGCACGGTGCGGCCCTGGGCCCGCGCTTCGAGGATGACGTCCTCGAACACCGCTTCCATCAGCGGGTCGAGGCCCGAGGTGGGCTCGTCGAGCACCCAGAGCTCGACATCGGAGGCCAGGGCGGCCACCAGGGCCACCTTCTGGCGGTTGCCCTTGGAGTAGCTCCGCCCCTTCTTGGTGGGGTCGAGCTCGAAACGCTCGCACAGCTCGTCGCGGCGACGGCGGTCGTAGCGCCCCCGCAGCCGGGCGAACAGGTCGATGACCTCGCCGCCGCTCAGGTTGGGCCACAAGTTCACGTCGCCGGGCACATAGGCGAGGCGGTGATGCAGGGCGACGGCGTCCGACCACGCATCGGCGCCGAGCACAGTGGCGTCGCCGGCGTCGGCCCGGATCAGGCCGAGCAGGATGCGGATGGTGGTCGACTTACCCGCCCCGTTCGGGCCGAGGAACCCGTGCACCTCGCCCGGCGGCACGTGCAGGTCGAGGCCGTTCAGGGCCACGGTGCGGCCGAACGCCTTGTGCAGCCCGCGAGTCGTGATCGCTTCGTTCACGGGAGATCTCCTCCTCCAGTGCGGTGCGCACACCGCATCCGGGCCCGGTGGTGACGTACTCGCCCAACGCCGCCAGCAGCTCGACCATGGCCACGCCCAGCCGGGGCGGCACGACGTCGCCGGGGGCGATCCCCGTGAGGCGGGCCACCTGCTCGTGCAACAGCACTGGACCGAGGTTCATCGCCAGCAGGAGGGCGGCGGCGTCGCCCGCTCGCGTCGAACCGGGCGGAAAGCGGTGGGGCCAGGTCTCACTGAAGAACATCGCGGTGGCCTCGGCCACGCGGTCGAGCACGACGGCGGCGCCGGGCGAACGGTCGAGGGCGGCCCGGGCGAGGTAACGGACGAGCCCGGCCGCCTGTTGCGACAGCGCCGCGAGCACGTCGGGGTGATCGATCGCACCGCTACGGCTGGCTTCGATCTTGTGGTGCACGAGGTCCATCACGGCGTCGTCGCACGCCTGGCGCAGACCCTCCTTCGTGGCGAAGTGGTGCTGTACCAGCCCGACCGACACTCCGGCGGCCTCGGCGACGGCCCGCATCGTGGTGCCGTCGTAGCCCCGCTGGGCGAACTGGGCGAGGGCGGCGTCACGGATCCGCGCCCGCGCCGTGAGGTCGCCGACCGGCCGGCTCGCCTCGCCGTACACCGTCACCGCCAGACCATATATCCGTATTGCTCCCGATACAATTGCATTGCACGGCAGGCGCGCCGGATGTTCCTGCTGCGCCGAGAGCCCGGGGGGAGGCGACGGACCACGGGCGTTGATCCTCGCCGACGTGCCCCCAGCCCCGGAGGGCCCACCGCTTCAGTCAGGAATCTGCACCTCCACGGTGCATCCGGCGGCCCGAGGCAGGGATGTGCACCCGGCGCCCCCGAGGGTCAGTCGTGGTCGATGGGGCGGCCGGCCAGCAGGTCCTCGATCGCCCGGCCCACGCCGTCGTC
>JBIOZN010000147.1:0-4496 GCA_044871175.1 Acidimicrobiales bacterium
GGGTGGCGACGACCACGCCGTCTCCCCGCCGCTCGAGCAGGATGGTCTCGTAGCTCGCCTCGTCCAACACGGGCGCGACGCTACGGCGTCTGGTCCGCCGTCGCGGCCCGTCGCTGATGCGGCCCCGCCACTCGGCTCGCCAGGAGGACTCCCGTCCTATAGTGGCCGGGCCATGAACGAGCACGGCCACCTGCCCAAGGCCGGCCGCGAGCAGCTGTCCGATGTCCTGCGCCAACGGCTGGCGGTCTGGTACGACAAGGCCTACGAGGACGACAACCTGTTCCTCACGCTGGCCCGCCGCCCGGCCGTGCTCGAGTTGTTCCTGGAGTGGGTTCGTTTCGTCTACACCGACGCCTCCCGGCTGTCGCCCAAGCTGGTGGAGCTGTGCCGGGTCCGCTCCGCGGTGCAGAACCAGTGCGTCCATTGAAGCGTGGCCCGGAGCGCGTCGTTGGCGCGCCGTGGACTCACTGAAGACGAAGTCCAGCGCGCCCTCGGCGACCTCCACGACTCCGACCTCGACGACCAGACGGTCGCCGCCCTTCGACTGGTCGACGTGCTGACCTCTCCGCAACCGCATGTCAGCGATGACCTGTACGCCGAGTTGCGCCGGCACTTCGACGACGACGAGATCCTCGAGCTGGGCGTCGCCCTCGCGCTGACCACGGGGTGGCAGCGTTTCATCGAGGCGTTCGGCATTCGCCCCGACTCGCGGGCTGCTGATCCCTGACCCACCCACTCACCGTCGCTCGAACGCAGGAATTCAAGCCATCTGAGAAGACACGCCTGACGCTACGTTCCTGTCGATGACGAGCGGCCGGGCACGGCGGGTCTTCACCGGCGTGGCCATCGCCTCGCTGGCCGCTCTCGCATCCGCCTGTTCGAACGGAGATGACGCCTCGCCGCCGTCGGGCATGACGACGACGCCTTCACCCGTCACGGTCCCGGCGGCAGGCGCCGCCGGGACATCGAGCGCGACGACCACGGCGCGCTTGGCGCCCACCTTGCCAGCCTCGACGACGGCCGCCTCGACGACGGCCGCCTCGACGACGACGGCCCCCACGACCGTCGTCTCCACCACCATTGCGCCGACGACCACCGTCCCTCCGCCGCCCAGCGTCGAGCAGCTGGCGGCCGCGCGACTCGCTCTCGAGCCCTACAGCAACGTGCCCAAGGCCACGGCCATGGTGCTCCGCCCGAGCGACCACGTCGCCTACGCGGCGTCGCAGACAGGCGAAGTGTGGCGGCTGGCGGACCCCGCCGCGCCCACCCTGGCGCTCGACCTCAGCGGTGCCGTGTCGACCTACGAACCCGGCTCCGAGCGCGGACTGCTCGGCCTCGGCTTCGGCCCGATCGACGACCGGATGTACGTCTTCTCCACCGACCAACAGCAACAGGGGCACCTGGTGTCGTACGCGCTGGGCCCCGACGGCACCGCCGATCCGGGATCGGCATGGCTGGTCATCGACGTCCCGTCCACCGGGTTCGGGCACAAGGGTGGGCCGATGAGCTTCGACGGACGGCTCCTGTACCTCGCCCTGGGTGATGGCGGCGGTACCAACGGCCGGTCGGCGCAGGACTACAGCTCGCTGCTCGGCAGCCTCATCCGCATCATCCCTCGCACCGACGGCCCGGGCTACGACGTACCCCGACAACCCGTACGTCGGCGATCCCTCCAAGCGGCCCGAACTCTGGGCGAAGGGCCTACGCGAACCATGGGGGTTCTGGCGCGATCCCGTCTCGGGTGACCTGTGGACCGCCGACGTCGGGGACCACACCATGGAGGAGATCGACCGCGTCAGGCCGACCGACATGGGCGTGAACTTCGGCTGGTACTTCCTCGAGGGAACCCAGGTCAACCACACGGGGGCACCCCCGGACGCCGTGCCTCCCCTGTTCGCCTACCGCCACGACGCCATCGGACCGGCGGCGATCGGCGGGCGGGTGTACCGCGGCGCCGCCATCCCCGATCTGGCCGGCGCCTACGTATTTGCCGATTTGGCCGGCACCGCCCTCGCCGTCGGGGCCGGCGACGAGGTGACCGAGCTCGGCGTGCGGGTGCCCGGGACCGTCACGGGTGTGGCCATCGGCCCCGATGACGAGCTCTACGTGCTCACCCTCAGCAAGGGCATCAGCAAGGTCGTGCCGGGCTGATGTGGGACGGCGACCTCAGACGGCGGGAACGACCGAGTCGGCGGGACGGGCCGGCTTCACCACCGTCAACGCGAGGACACTGGCGACGGTGAGGACGAAGCCCAGCGTGGCCACCGGCGCGAACCCCGACCGAGCCCGGTCGCCGAGCACAGCCAATCCGATCGCCGACGGGACCACCGTCATGGCGGCGTGCTGGCAGGCGGCGGCGACGGCCACCGAGCCGCGTTGCAGGGCGGCGGCGAAGCTGGCCACGCCGAGCACGGCGAAGGGCACGAGCGCGATGGTGAGTGGGTCGAGCAGCACTCCCCGCAGGGTGTGATCGGTCTCGAGGGCCCGAGCGCACAGGGCCGTCCCGCCGTAGGCGAGACCGGAGAAGATGCCGAGCAGGGCACTGCCGCGACTGCCCGATGTGCGGAGCAGGATCGGCAACAGACCGGCGAGGGCGACGATCCCGATCCACATGGCAACGTCGAAGGTGCCCGCGACCTTGCCGGGGTCGCTCGGTTCGGCCGCCACCGCCAGGGCCACCAGTCCCACACCCAGGGCCACGAGCAGCCACGCCTCCCGGCTGGGGATCGGGCGGCACGTGCGCAGCCAATCGAGCAGGACGATGATGCCGATGCTGCTCGCCGCCGTCGCCTGGACGGCGAAGAGCGGGAGCCGCTGGAGGGCGAGCAGGGACAGCGCCCAGCCGATGAGGCTGAGGCCCATGCCGACCAGGTACGGCAGCCGGGTGGTGACCCGCAGCGCCGACCGGGTGCCACCGCTGGCGGTGACGGGTGAGGCCTTGGCCGCGTCATCTTCGAATAGCGCGCTGATGCCGAAGCACAGGGCGGTGCCGAGGGCGGCGAGCCAGGCCAGCTCCACGCCGGGAGACTACGGCCGGTCGCCGCGAGCGGCGAGCGCCCGCGGCCCGTCGGCCCGGGCACGCGACGGGTCAGCCGAGGGCGGCGGCGAACCGCGACGCCGGTGTGACCCCACGCCGCTTCAGTCAGGAATCTGCACCTCTACGGTGCAATCGGCTGCCTGAGGCAGGGATCTGCACCGGGCGGGAAGCCGGGCCGACAGATCATCGACAGGGCACCAGGCCCGTCACACCCACAGTCAGACCCAGCGCCCCACGCAGGGGCCCCTCCATCATGAGTGTCACACCCCCTGCGTACCATCGCCGCCATGGCCGAGAACCCGCTGGCGCCTCCCGAGCCGGGCGATCCGGGCCCGCTCGCGCTCCACCCGGCGGTCACCGAGTGGTTCCGGCGCCGCTTCCCCGACGGGCCCACCGAGCCGCAGGCCCGGGCGTGGCCGCTGATCGCCTCGGGCGTCGACACGCTCGTGGCCGCTCCCACCGGGTCGGGCAAGACGCTGGCCGGGTTCCTGGTGGCCATCGACCGCCTGTACCGGGCGCACGACCGGGGTGAGGACGTCACGGTGGGCACCCGCGTGGTGTACGTCTCGCCGCTCAAGGCGCTGGCCGTCGACATCGCCGAGAACCTCGAACGGCCGCTGCGCGAGATCGCCGCCGTGGCCACCGAGCTGGGCCTCGTCCCTCCCCCACTGCGGGTGGGCGTGCGCACCGGTGACACGTCCAGCTCCCAGCGGGCCGCACTCGTGCGCCGCCCGCCCAGCTTCATCGTCACGACGCCCGAGTCGCTCTACCTGCTGGTCACCAGCGCCTCTGGGCGCCAGGCGTTACGGGGCACCGAGACGGTCATTCTCGACGAGATCCACGCCGTCGCCCGTGACAAGCGGGGCGCCCACCTGGCGGTCACCCTCGAACGGCTCGAGGCGCTGTGCGCCCAGCGGCCGGCCCGCATCGGCTTGTCGGCCACCCAGCGTCCCATCGAGGTGATCGGCCGCCTCCTCGTCGGCGACGCGCCGTTGCCGGCCATGGTCGACGTCGGCCACCGGCGCAACCTCGACCTCGCCCTCGAGCTGCCCGAGGGCGAGCTGGAGGCGGTGGTGTCGGCCGAGCACATGGCCGACGTGCTCGACCGCATCGCCGCCCTGGTGGCCCAGCACCGCACGACGCTGGTGTTCGTCAACACCCGCCGGCTGGCCGAGCGCCTCGCCCACCAGTTGGCCGAACGCATCGGCGACGACCTGGTCGCCGCCCACCACGGCAGCTTGTCCAAGGAACGGCGGCTGCGGGTGGAGACCCGGCTACGGGCGGGTGACCTGAAGGCCCTGGTGGCCACCGCCTCGCTCGAGCTCGGCATCGACATCGGCCCCGTCGAGCTCGTGTGCCAGGTCGGCTCGCCTCGCAGCATCGCCACGTTCCTGCAGCGCGTCGGCCGCTCCAACCACACCCGCGCCGGCACGCCCAAGGGCCGCCTGTTCCCCCTCAC
>JBIOZN010000148.1:0-4336 GCA_044871175.1 Acidimicrobiales bacterium
CCAGGCGCCGCGACCGCTCCGACACGGCCTGCCTCGCGTGCACGGCCAAAGCCAGACGGGCGAGGACCACCGTGGCGGCCAGTCCCAGCGCAGCCACGAGCGCGCTGGTCATGCCGCCACCGCCCCGGGACCGGCCGACGGGCAGGCCGGCGCGCCCGGCCGGCGCGCCGCCCGGGCGGGATACGCCTCCACGCCGGCCGGCCCGGCCAGGCGCCGGACGCGCCGGGGGTCGTCGGGCGACTCGAGGACTTCGGCCACCTCGATGATCCGCCGCTCGCCACTGTGGCCGCGGGCCACCTGCACGATGAGATCGAGGGCGGCGTGGGCCCGGTCGCGCACGACCGCCACGGGGAGGCTGTGGTCGCTGGCCAGCACCATGGTCTCGATGCGGCGCAGCGTGTCGACGGGGCCGTTGGCATGGCAGCTCGAGAGCGAGCCCTCGTGGCCCGTGTTCATGGCGGCGAGCATGTCGAGGGCCTCCGGGCCCCGGACCTCGCCGATGACGATGCGGTCGGGCCGCATCCGCAGCGCTGCTCGGACGAGGTCGCGGATGGTGACCTCGCCGGCGCCCTCGGCCGAGGTGGGACGGGCTTCGAGCCGGACGACGTGATCGCCGCCGAGGCGCAGCTCGGCGGCGTCCTCGATGGTGATGATGCGCTCACCGGGCGGCACAAGCGCCGCCAAGGCGCCCAAGAAGGTTGTCTTGCCCGAGGCGGTGGCCCCGCTGACGAGCACGTTGGCGCCCGCGCTGACGGCCCACCGCAGCAAGGGCTCGACCCCGGGTGGGCAGAACGCCGCCAGGGGAATGCGCCGCGCCGCGAAGCGCCGGATCGTGAGGCAGGGACCGTCGACCGCGAGGGGCCCGACGATGGCGTGCACCCGGGACCCGTCGGGGAGGCGGGCGTCGACGATGGGCGAGGTCCGGTCGACACGTCGCCCGAGGGGACCGACGACCCGCTCGATGAGATGCTCGGCCTCACCCGGCACGAGACGGATGTCGGTGCGTTCGAGCGTTCCGCGGCGCTCGACCCAAACGTCGGATCCGCCGTTGACCATCACCTCGCTGACGTCGGGGTCGGCGAGCAGGGGCTCGAGCGGGCCGAGCCCGCAGACCCGGGCGACGACGCGGGCCACCAGTGTGGCCAGCGCGTGCTCGCCCAGCAGGGGGGCAACGACGCGGGCGTGGTGCGCCACCTGGGCGGCGACGTCGCCGGCCGGCTCGGCGAGCACCCGAGCCCGCACGGCCTCCTCGAGCGGGCTGGAGCAGGCGGGGAGGGGGACGGCGCTCATGCCGCCGCTCGCAGGGCCCGCTCGAGGGGCCGCGGCAACCGACCGGCGAGGAGGCCGGCGTCGACGGCGCGCGCCACCGACGGATCGACGCGCACCTCGGCCCGGACGGGGACGCCCAGGACCTGCTCGACGTCGGACCGGCCGAGGGCCCGACCGTCCTCGTGGACCAGCACGATGCCGGACGGGCGCAGCGGCGCGGCCACCGCCCGCTTGAGCGCCAGATAGCAGGACCGCGTGACCAGCAGCGAGACGGTGGCGGTGGCCGCCACGTGGGCCGCCGCCCCCACGGGCGCCGTGCCGCAATCGACGACCACGGGGCGGCTGTCGGCGGCCAGCACCGAGGCCAACACCTCGCCCCGAGCCGGGTCGAGCGCTGCGTCGCCCCGGGGCAGCAGCGCCAGGCCGCCGCCGGCATCGACCTCGGGCCGGGTGAGGGCGTCGACGGCCACGTCGTCGCCAGCCGCGAGCCAGCCGGCCAGCCCGGGCGGCCCGCATTCGGCCAAGCCGAACACGGCCGGCAGATCACCGGCCAGATCGACCGCCAGGGCGGCGCCGTCCCGTCGAGCCAGCACGAGGGCGAGGGCGGCGGCGACCACACTGGTGCCGGCGCCCCCCTTGGCCGACCAGAGAGCCACGAACATGAGCACTTCCTCCTGCGCAGGCGCGCGAGGGCGCCGGGAACGAGAGGGGAAGTGGCGGGCGACGCTAGGCCCCGACCGCTCGGCGGTCAAGGCGTTTGCGTCAGACCGAGCGCAGCTTGCGGACGGCGACCGCGGCGAGGCCCAGGAAGGCAACCAACGCCAGCAATCGCTTCACGAGGCGAGAGCTTATCCCAGGGGTGTCACACGGTTGACGGAGAGCACCGCGACCTTGGGCCCTTACGGGCCGGCGGCCAGGACGGCGAGGGCGTAAGCCACCACCCGCTCGCCGTGGAGCTCGGCCCCCTCGGCCGTGAGCGTTGCGAAGCGTTCCTGCCCCAACCGGCCCCGTAGGGCCTCGGCCTCGTCGGCCAGCCGGCTGGCGTCGGCCCCGATGATGGGCGCCCCGGCGGTCGTGGCCCCGAGAGCGCCGAACAGCACGGCGGCCGCCTCGTCGCGACCGATCCGGGTGAGGGTCTCGACCAGGCTGCGCACGACCGTCCACAACTGGGTCCACGCCCCCGCCCGGTGAAAGAGCTCGACCACGTCGGCATAGGCGGTGAACGCCCCCCGGGTGTCGCCGATGCGTGCTGCGCACGACGCCCACGACGCACCGGCGATGCCGGCCACGAAGCAGTTGCCCGCCTCGTGGGCCGTGGCCTGGGCCCGAAGCAGGAACGCCTGGGCCTCGGCCGGTGCGCGCTCGACGAGCATCTCGCCGCTGACGTACTCGCAGAGGGCGCGCACAGTGGGGTTGTCGGCGGTGGCCAGGAGTTCCCGGGCGGCGGCCAGCTCGTCGCCGGCGCGCTCGACCTCGCCCAGGTAGCCGAGGGCGAGGGCGCCGACGGCCCGGAAGTGGGCTTCGTGGACGCGATCGCCCGCCACCCGGGCCAGCGCGAGGCCGTGGTCGCGACACACCAAGGCCTGCTCGTAGTGGCCGGCCAGCACTTCGGCATGGCGCCGCGCATCCCAGGCGAAGCGCGCCGCCGCCGACTCCGGCGGCTCCGCCGCCCAAGCGAGCTCGATCCCGCGCTCGGCCCAGGCCCGCGCTCGGGCCAGCTCACCCCCCCGACCGGCGGCCAGGGCCGCGGTGGCCAGGGCGCCGGCACGGTGGGGCAGCTCGCTCGCCCCGAAGCGGGCCACCGCCTCCTGGCTCCACGCCAAGACCTCGCTCGGTCCGTGCCAGGCGGCGTACCAGTACAGCCCGGCCACGATCCGCAGGGCGAGGGCGGGCTCGTGCTCGGCCCCCCACCGGAAGGCGGCTCGCAGGTTCGCCAGCTCGCGGTCGACGCGCGCCCTCCAGCGCGCCTCGTCGGCGCCGCGCAGGCCGGCGTCGGCGCCCTCGATCCAGCCCGCGGCCCAGGCCGCGTGGCGCGCCTGTGCCCCTCCGAGCTCGCCCTCCTCGGACAGGCGCGCCCGGGCGAACTGCCGGATCGGTTCCAGCACGCCGTAGCGCGCCTCCTCGCCGTCGGTCTCCACGGCCACGAGGGAGTGCTCCACCAGGGCAGTGAGAGCGTCATCCGCCTCCGTCGCCCCGCACTCCGCAACGGCGGTGACGGCGTCTGCCGTCCAGCCCCCGGCGAACACCGACACCTGACGGAACACGGCAGCCTGGACGGAGGTGAGCAGCTGGTACGACCAGGCGACCGCCGCCTCCAGCGAGCGGTGGCGGTCGTCGCGGCGGGCGGCGTCACCCAGGCGATGCTGCTGCTGGCCGATGTCGGCCAGGATCCGTCCGAGTGGATGCGAGGCGGCGCGCGCGGCGGCGAGCTCGATGGCCAGGGGAAGGCCTTCGAGCCGGTGGCACAGCTCGGACACCAGAGTCAGGTCGTCGTCACCGAGGTGGACGTCGGGGCGAACGGCGGTGGCGCGGTCGACGAACAACTCGACGGCGGCCGACGGCCGGCCCACCGGACCGGAAAGGGGCAGGGGCGGCACCGGGTAGACGTGCTCGCCTGGCACTCCTAGCCGGCGCCGACTGGTGGCCAGCACGACGACATCGGGCGCCCGGGCCAACACGGTGGCGACCAGGTCGGCGACCGGGCCGACGACGTGTTCGCAGTTGTCGAGGACGAGGAGCGCCCGCTTGGTGTGGACGTAGTCGACAACTCGCGCCGTCAGATCCCCGCCGGAACGCTCCTCCACCCGCAGGGTGGCCGCAACCGCGGCGGCCACCGCTCGGCCGTCGCCCACGGCCGCCCGCTCACACAGGTACACGCCGTCGGGAAAACGGTGGGCGACGGCGGCGGCCAGGTGGAGAACCAGGCGCGTCTTGCCGACGCCACCTGCGCCGGTGAAGGTGACGAGACGGGCCCGCTCGGCCAGCGCGCCGGCGGCCGCGAGATCGCGCTCGCGCCCGACGAAGGAGTTGCCGGGTAGGCCGACGGCCGGCGGTGGCGGCAGCGTGT
>JBIOZN010000149.1:0-2268 GCA_044871175.1 Acidimicrobiales bacterium
GGCTCGGGGGGCTCCTCGGCGTCGCCGAGGGCCTCGCGGATCTCCTCGTCCAGGTCGCCGACGCGAGGAGCCGCCGCGGCCGGGTGCGGCTCCAGAGCCGCGACCCCGCCGCCCAGCCGGTGATCGAGATGGGCTGGTTCCTCGAGCCCTCCGACCGGGCCGCCGCGGTGGCGGCGGGGCGGCGGCTGATGGAGGTCGCCCGCACCGCCCCCCTCGCCGACGTGATCACCCCCTGGCCGGGCCTCGACGACCCCGACCACGTCCTGCGGACGGTGGAGACGTTCCACCACCCCGTCGGCTCCTGCCGGATGGGGCGCCCCGACGATCCCGGCGCCGTCGTCGACACCGCCGGGCGGGTGCGGGGGACGGAGGGCCTCATGGTGTGGGACGCCTCCGTCATCGCCCGGGTGCCGTCGGCGAACACCCACCTCGCCGTCATCGCCCTCGCCGAGCGCCTCGCCGCCGCCTTCCGCGGCGCCGCCGCCCCCGCAGCGGCCGCGGTCAGCTGATCCAGCCGGCGGCCTTCGCCGCCAGCCACGCCAGCAGCAGCGCCACCCCGGTGAGGGCCGCCCCGACCAGCTTGCCGACCGCCGCCGACGCCGCCGTCCGCAGCCACCAGTCGGGCGCCGCCCACCACCGCCGCCGCGCCCGCACGGGGGTGGCCTCGGAGGGCTCCTCGGCGTCGCCGAGGACTGTCCGGATCCGGTCGCGGATCTCCTCGTCCAGGTCGGTGGGGGACATGGCCCGAGGGTAGTCCGGGGGCCGGTCGACCCACCCATGCGCGACATAATCGCGGTTCGCGTGCATCGGACGCAGCGGCGCGGAGAGGTGCCAGAATCCACATGCACCGAACGTGCGCACCCGACCAGAGGGGACCGATGCCGGAGCTGCCGCCGCCCGCCGAACCGGGCACCAGCTACACCGCCGTACTGGACACCTCCGCCGGGGAGATCACCCTCGAGCTGTGGGCGGACGCCGCGCCCCAGACCGTGGGGAACTTCGTGGGCCTGGCGAGGCAGGGCTTCTACGACGGGACGATCTTCCACCGGATCATCCACGACTTCATGATCCAGGGCGGCTGCCCGAAGGGCACCGGCACCGGCGGCCCCGGGTACGACTTCCCGGACGAGATCAACGGGCACAAGCTGGTGAAGGGGACGCTCGCGATGGCGAACGCCGGCCCGAACACCAACGGCAGCCAGTTCTTCATCGTCACCGCCGCCGCGACGCCGTGGCTGGACGGCGCCCACACCGGCTTCGGCCGGGTGGTCGACGGCCATGACGTGGTCGACACGCTCGGGACCACCCCCACCGGCCCCGGCGACCGGCCCCGCGAGCCCCAGCGGCTCAACACGGTCCGGATCGAGGAGGGCTGACGACCACCGCCACCCCCTCCTGGGAGGTCACCCTGCTGCGCCGGCCCCCCGGGGCGCGGCGCCCGCGGGTGGCCGCCCGGGTGGTACTGGAGGCCCCCGACCTGGAGGAGGCCCGCCGCGCCGCCGAGGCGGCGCTCGACGCCCGCAGCGACGACGAGGCCCGCTGGAGCCTGGGGATGCTGCGGCCGCTGACGCCGATGGCGCCCGGCACCCACCGCTACCGCGCCGTCTTCGCCCGCTGGGAGGACGACGACGACCGCTTCGTGCGGGTCGACGTCCACCACCTCGACGTGTGGGCCGCCGACGCCCAGAGCGCCCGCCGCCTCGCCCAGCAGGAGATCCAGCGGGTCCCCGGCTACGAGCCGTCGTGGCGGATCCGCCAGGTCGCCCGCGTCGACGGCACCGGCGCCCGCGGTCGCGGCGGGGGGCTGCGCTGACCCAGCCGGATCTGCGGCGCCCCCTGATCACCGGCGGGGGGCGGCTCGACACCGCGGAGTGGATGGCGATCCGGGCACCCGGCGACGGTGCCCCGCTGGCGGAGGTCGCCGCCGCCACCGCCGACGACGTCGACCGGGCGGTCGGCGCCGCGCAGGAGGCGCAGCCGGCGTGGGCGGCGCTGCCACCCGGCGGCCGGGCCCGGGCCCTCGAGGAGTACGCCGCCCTCGTCGACGCCGAGCAGCCCCAGCTGGCGGAGCTGGTGCACCGCGAGACCGGCAAGCCCCTCGGTGAGGCGCAGGCGGAGGTCGCCCGGGCGGCGGAGGTGATCCACCACTTCGCCGCCGAGGCGGAGCGGATGTGGGTGGAGCAGCTGCCCGGGCCGACCCTCGCGACCGGGTCGTGGGTGCGGCCCGCCCCCGTCGGGGTGGTCGCGGCGATCACCCCCTGGAACTTC
>JBIOZN010000150.1:0-2522 GCA_044871175.1 Acidimicrobiales bacterium
GCGCCGTGCCCGAGCCCCGCCGCAACCCGATCGTGTACGTGAACCCGGCCTTCGAGGCTCAGACGGGCATGCGCTGGGACGATGTCGTGGGGCAAGAGGGCGCCGTGCTCGACCCCCCGGGGCCCGAGCCCGTCGAGGTCGCCCACCTGCTGGCGGCCACCAGCAGCGGCCGGGCCATCACCGTGGAGCTGCCCGCCCGCCGCGCCGACGGCAGCGCCTACCCCTGCGAGGTCACCCTCAGCCCGATCACCGACGACAAGGGCATCGTCACCCACTGGCTGGCCCTGCGGCGCGACCTCACCGCCCGGCGAGCGCTCGAGGCTGAGCGCTCGCGCTTCCAGCTCATCATCGAGCGGGCGTCCTCGGGGGCCGTCATCACCGACGTGGCCGGTGAGATCAGCTACGCCAATCCGGCCGCCTGCGAGCTCGTCGGTATGGACCGCCTCGACCTGCTGGCCCTGCGGATCAGCGACCTCTACGACCCGCCCCTCGACGCGGTCGTCGAGGCGTCGATCCGGTCGACGGTGCTGGCCCAGGGCAGCTGGATCGGTACGCACACCCTGTGCAACCGGCGCACGGGCGAGCTGGTGCCGGTGGAGATCGAGGTCCAGCTCGTCCTCGAGCGCCATCACGGTGGGCGCGGCGCCTACCTGGCCACGCTGCTCCACGACCGCCGGCCCGAGCTGCGCCGCCAGGAGATGCGCGAGCTGGCGGGGCGGTTCGCGGCGCGCGTCCTGGAACGGCCCCCCCGCCAGTCACTGCAGGAGCTGAGCACCCTGGTGCACGAGCTGGGGCCTCGGCTGGGCGCCCACCTGTGCTTCGTCGACCTCATCGACCAGCGGCGGGGCGTGCTGGTGACCGAGGCCATCTGGGAGGCGACCCGGCGCCACGACGAGCGCCTCGAGGTGCCCCTCGAGCGGCTGCCGACCTGGCTGGGCGAGCTGTCGCGAGGCGAAGCCATCGTGCTCGACGGCACCGAGACCGAGTTGGTGCCCGGCCACCACGAGCGCGTCGTGGCCTTCGGCGACGCTCCCCAGCTGGCCCAGATCACCGTGCCACTGCGGGTCGACGGCCAGCTGCTCGGGCTGCTCGGGCTGTGCATGGCGCCGGGGGTGACGCGGGCGTGGACCGACGACGAGCGGGAGCTCATGCGCTCGCTGGGCGAGACGGCCGCCAACCTCGTCGCCCGTCACCGGGTGGAGGAAGCCGAGGCCCGGCGGGCCGCCTACGACCAGGTCGCCTTCGCCGTGGCCCAGCGCGCCCTCGACCTGGGGCCGGCCGAGTTCCTGGCTGCCCTGCCGGCGGCCCTGGCCGACCTCGGCCGGGCGCTCGAGTGCCACCACGTGGTCGCCGGCCGGCTGGTGGGGGACCGCTTCGTCGAGCTCGGCACCTGGGCCGTGCCCGAGTGCCACGAGGGGGCGGGCCACGACGGCAGTGCGCCGGCCGAGGCCGCGGGCGGTGACGCCGGCGGCGGGGCTGCGGGCCCGAGCGGGAGCACCGGCGGCGGGGCTGCGGACCCGAGCGCGCGTACCGGTGGCGACTGGCCCGACCTGGCCGAGCTGGCCGACGCCGCCGATGCCGCCGGCGCCGCCGGTGCCGTCCCACTGGTCGTACCCGACGTGCGCCGCACGCCCCTGGGCGGGCTCGACGGTGCCGGCATGGGCGTCCCGGGGGGAGCCGGGTGCATGGTCGTCGTGCCCCTCATGGTCGCCCGGCGCTCGATCGGCGTGCTGGCCGCCATCACGCACCATCGGCGCCGCTGGGCCGACGACGAGGTCAGCGTGGTGAGGGCGGTGGGCGAGACCGTCGCCTTTGCCCTCGAGCGGCGGCGGGTGGACGAAGCTCTCGCCCGCAGCGAAGCCCGGCTCACCGCCCTGCTCGCCAACAGCGCCGACATCATCGTCGTCGTCGATCGCGAGGGCGTCGTCCACTATGTGAGTCCGGCCCTCACCGAGCTGCTGGGCGTCGAGCCGTCCACCATCGTGACGCGTCACTTCCGCGACTTCCTCCACCCCGACGACCACGCGCTCGCCGCGCAGGGCCTTGTCCGCGCCGAGGGCACCTCGCAGACCGAACGGCTGCGGATCGCCATGCCCAACGACGCCGGCTACCGCTGGTTCGAGGCGCGCAGCAACGACCGCTACGACGAGGACCTCGGCGGGCTGGTCGTGGTGCTGCGGGACATCGAGCAGCGCGTTCGGGCCGAGGAGGCCGCCGCCCACCGGCTGGCGCTCGAGCAGTTCACCCTGGGCGTGTCCCGCCTCGACGCCGAGCTCGGCTCAGTGGCCTTCCTCGAACGCCTCGGTGACCTTCTGGCCGACTTCGGCCCGCTGCTCGGCGTCGATGTTGCCTACGTCGACGCCATCGAGCCCACCGAGCCGAACGGGCTCGACGGGCACGAGGACGCCGTCCTGTGCAACGTCGCCGGCTGGTGCGTCCCGGGTTGGGCCGGCGCGGCCGACCTCGATCCGGTCCCCGTCGGCCAGGTCGCGGGCTGGGTCACGCGGCTGTTGGAACTCAGT
>JBIOZN010000151.1:0-2131 GCA_044871175.1 Acidimicrobiales bacterium
TGATGGTGGTGAGTCCGGTCTGTGCGCACCACATGGCCGCGCCGAGCTCGGCGACGAGTTCTTCGGCTGCGTAGGCGTCGTCGCCGAATCGGCCGGTGAGGTCGCGATTGAGGCGGTCGGCGTGTCCGGTCCAGTGGATGGTTTCGTGGGCGCGGGTTGCGTAGTAGTGGGCGGCGGTGTCGAACTGGGCGAGGGTCGGGAGGTGGATCGAGTCGGTGGCGGGCCGGTAGTAGGCGCGGTTGCCGCCCTCGATGACGGTCGCTGCGACGGCGGCGAGGTACTGCTCGGCGGCGTCGATGCGGGCGGGGGTGTCGCGTTCGGTTCGTTCCTGGTTGCGGCGGGTGATGATCTCGTCGGCTCCGTCGCAGTGCTCGGCTGCGAACACGGCATAGGCGCGGGCGATGAGGCGAGGCCGACCGGTGGGCGTGTCGTCGCTGTCGTCGGTCTTGTTGCTTGCGTCGGCGGGGTTGGTGGGCTTCCAGAGCACGACTTGGGTGGCGCGTTCGCCGCGTCGGACTTGGGCGCCGTGGCGTTGCCAGGCGCGGTAGGTGCCGAAGGTGCCTGAGGTCCAGTCGTGGGCGGCGGCGACCATGGCGAGCCAGACGGCGTTCATGCCGCGGTAGGGGCGGTGGTCGATGCTGGTGGGTGTGCCTGCGTCGGCGAGGTGGTGCCATGGCATGCGCCAGGTTCCGGCGGCGCCGGTTTCGATGTCGTCGATGAGTTGTGCGGTGATGGTGGCGAACAGGTCGTTGGTGTGCATCGGGTGTGTCCTTTCGGTGTCGGGTGGGCGGCTTCGCCCTCCGGGCGTCTGGCCCGCCGCCGGAAGCGGCCGTGTCAACCCGAAGGGCTTGGCCCCGAGGAACGAGGGGCTTGACACGGCAGCGGGCGGCGGGCAGCACGGCACCGCCGGCCCACCAGGCCGGCGCCACGGCACACCAGCTCGAGCCGGGCGACCGGTAACCCGTCGGTGACGGCACACGCGGCGCCGGTCCCGCGCCGGTCGAGGTGCGGTACCGGGCCTGGCGGGTCAGCGGCGGACGGGGTAGAGACCGCGGCCGCGGTGTTCCACGACGCCGAGGCGCACGGCGCGTTGCAGCGCGGTGTAGGCGGTGGCGTTGGGGAGCCAGATGTGGGCGAGCAGTTGGTCGAGCGCCGGCTGGTCGGGGTCGGCGTCGTAGAACAGGTCGTAGAGCTCGTCGTCGCTGATCTTGGGTGCCGGGCCGGGTGCCGGCGTGGTGTCTGGTGACGGTGCAGGCCGTTCGTCGGCGGCGAGTCCGCCCCACACGCCGAACTGCTCCGCGGTGTCGACGGCGTGGGCGCGGCAGGCGTTACGCACCGGGCAGGTGTCGCACACGGTCTTGGCGGCGGCGACCGATGCGGGGTGCGGGTCGTAGAACAGGGCGGGGTCGGTGCCGCGGCATGCGGCGTGTGTCCGCCACTTCGGCACGGCGGGTGCGGTGGTGGTGCTCATCGCTGGGCGAGGTGTTCGGGGTAGGCGGCGGCGAGGTAGGGCGGGAGTTGTGCGATCTGGCGTTGGGTGAGCGGGGCGAGCCAGAGTCGGACGGCGATGCGGTCCCCGGTGCGGTTGATGATCCCGAACCGGTCGAGCCGGTCGAGGCTGCGCCAGACGCGTGCGGCGGAGTTGCCGATACCGAAGGTGAGCGCCAGGTCCTCGATCGTCCACAGGCTGGGTCCGTCGGTGGCGTGGCGGGCGAAGCGGTGCGCCATCGCCATGCCGATGGTTCCGATCGAGGGCGTGTACCAGACGAGCGCGTCGTCGGTGTCGGTGCGCACGGCACCGGGGGCTGCTTCGACGATCGGGTCGTGCCAGGCCTCGACAGTGAACGTGACGTGCTCGGCGATGCTTGTGATCGTGGGGGTCGGGTCGATGGTGGGTGCGGTGGTGGGCATGAGGGCCTCCGTGGTGGTGGGAGTGACACGGCGCCCCGGGGCCGGTTGGGCTTCCCCGACCGTCCCGACCCCGGAGGCGTCGTGCCGTGCCCGACCGGGTGGCCGGGCTTCGCCCTCCGGGCGCTGGGCCATCGGCGACGGCGGCGTCAACCGTCAGGCTTGGCCCCGAGGAACGAGGGGCTTGACGCCGACGGCGTGGTGGCCCAACACGGCACCCGGC
>JBIOZN010000152.1:0-2560 GCA_044871175.1 Acidimicrobiales bacterium
AGCCGACCGCGACGGGACCGCCCAGCACCGGGGGCATCGCCCACCTGGCGGCGATGACCGATGCCGTGGTGCGACGCGACGTCGCGGAGCGGGCCGCCGCCCAGGGCCGCGGCGTTCCGCTCCCACCCGAGACGCCGCTGGCGGCACTGCTGCGAGTGGTCGACACGACCACATGGACGGTCGATCCGTTCGGCGCGACGGGCACCGAGCACGGCTCGGTCCTGCTCGGCCGCCCGATCGCGGTCGTGCGGGCGACGCTCGGCTTCGACCTGCTCGACGACCAGGACGCCGCCGGCCTCACCGGCGCCGACGCCGAAGCCCGCGCCGCCGCCTTCGCGGCGCTGGCCGACCGGGCCGTGCCCGTCCGGCTGGGCTCGCTGACCCGCTTCGACGACGGGCTGCTGGGCTTCTTCGTCGACGACGACTACAGCACGTTCCACCCCGTCCACTCGTCCGTCCTCGAGCTGGCGCTCCCCGTCGGCACCCACCAGGGCTTCCTGGGCACGGTCGACGAGGCCAAGGAGTTCGGCGAGACCCTCCCGACGGTGCCCATCACCGCCGGGTACGTCAGCGGCGACGCCACCATCGCGATCCGCCCCGGTCAGACGCGGACGTTGACGTTGCTGCTGCTCC
Organism: Acidimicrobiales bacterium; assembly: GCA_044871175.1. GTDB lineage: Bacteria > Actinomycetota > Acidimicrobiia > Acidimicrobiales > Ilumatobacteraceae > JBIOZN01. The sequence continues at coordinate 634 of JBIOZN010000152.1, forward strand.
CGGGGCACGGGGTGCACGCCACGTGCGGGGTGGTCCCCCGCAAGCGGTTGGAGCTCAGCCGGTCCTGGATCGCCGAGCCCCTCGGGCGCATCGTGCCCTCGTTCCGCGTCGGCCCGGTCCTGGTCGACCCGGAGGCGATCCGCATGCCACCGATCTCGGCCATCGGCCCGGCCCAGGCCTGGACCCGGCGCGTGACGCCGGCGTCATGGCGGGACGATCCGATCGCGGCGGCGTCCGACGTGGCCCGCCTGCCCGACACGCCCGCGCAGGCCCAAGAGGGCTGGGTGCGGGCCCGCCTCGAGGGCGAGTGAGCCGCGAGACCAGCTGAGGAGACGAGCCCGTGCCCCCGACCCGCCCACCGAGCTCCGAGCACGCCGCCGAGAACCCGATCGTGGAGACGCCGGAGGGCGGCAACTACGTCCACCGCCTCGCCTGGATGGCGCGGCGGCGCGGGTACGGGGTGCGGATGGCCGAGATCCGGCCCCGACCCCGGGACGACCGGGATCGCAGCGCGGCCGGCCCGGATGACAGTCCGGCCCTTGCGCCCCCCGGGGCGCCCGGCACCAGGAACTGGACGCCGATGGGCCCTTCGGCCGTCGGCCAGGGCCAGGCCTTCGGCCGCCCGGTCGTGTCGGGACGGGTGCTCGGGATCGAGGTGGGGCCCGGTGCCACGCGCGCCTACGCCGGCGTGGCCGACGGCGGCCTCTGGCGCTGGACGCAGGACACCACCGTGGCACCACCGAGCGAGGTGTGGGAGCCCCAGGACGAGTTCATCACCGGGACGGCCACGCCGGGTTCGTCGTCCAACTCGCTCTCGGTCGGCGACATCGCGGTCAACTTCGGCGTCGACGCCGACCGTGACCTCATCTTCGTCGGCACCGGTGAGGTGCACACGCAGCCCGGCGGGGTGGGGGCACGGGTACCGGGCGGGGTCGGGGGCGAGTACTTCGGTGTCGGCGTGCGGGTGTCGGCCCCGGTCGTGGGCGCCGGCGCGCGCGCCTGGGTGCTGGAGGCCACCCACCTCGCCGGGCAGGGCATCTTCCGCCTCGTCCTCGACACCGACGACCTGACCCGGGCATGGGCCGCGACCACGGCCGGCGTCTTCTTCCGGCCGGCGGGCGCGGTCGCAGCCGGGCTGGCGTGGGCCCCGATGGGTGTCGGCGGCGGCAACCCGCTGCCGGCCGGTGGCCTCTTCACCGACATCAGGGTGGGCGGCACGACGCTGGCCGGCAACAAGGTCGTGTGGGTCGCCGTCGACGACCAAGGCGTGTTCCGGACGACCGACGGCGGCGTCGGGGCGGCGTGGAACCTCGTGCCCGGCATCCCCGTCGCGCCAGCACCGGGCCGCATCAGCCTGGGCATCGACGAGTCGGCCGGCAACCCCGCCGTGGTCTACGCACTGACCGAGCTCGGCCACCTCTTCCGGTTCGACAGCGCCGGCGACGTCCGGTTCCGCCGTGTCCAGGCGCTGCCGAACGCGCAGGTGCTCCTGCGCGGCCAGGGCTTCTACGACCTCGCCGTCGCGGTCGCGCCGGGCAACAGCAGCCGCGTGTTCATCGGCGGCGCCACGGTGCAGTCGGCCAACACGGGCGACTGGGAGTGGGAGCTCTCGGCCTTCCGCAGCGATCTCACGAACCCCGCCCCGAACACGTTCCGCTTCGGCTTCACGCCTGCCAACAACGCCCCCGCCACAGCGTTCCGCGACGCCACCTACATCGGCCGCGGCGTCCACGCCGACATCCACTGCTTCGCCTTCGGCCGGGATGCCGCGGGCAACCTCGACCCCACCGACGTGTGGATCGGCTGCGACGGCGGCGTGTACCGGTCCACGACGTCGGGCAACAACGGCACCTTCACCTCGCTCAACACCGGTCTGGCGACCATCCAGCTCACCTACATCGACCACCATCCCGTGCACGAGTCGGTC
>JBIOZN010000153.1:0-10701 GCA_044871175.1 Acidimicrobiales bacterium
CGAAGATCGAGCCCCACAACTGATCGACGAGGAAGTGCTGGTTGGCCACCTTCACCGCATACCCGAGCCCGCTCGTGACGCCGGCGAAGTACTCGCCGAGCACCGCACCGATGAGCGCCAGGCCCACCGAGATGCGGGCGGCCGAGAACAGGTACGGCAGGGCATGGGGCACGCGCAGGCGGAAGAAGACCTCCCGCCGGTTGGCGTCCACCGAGCGCAACAGCTCGTGGGTGGCCGGGTCGATGGACCGGAACCCGGTGACCGCGTTGACCAGGAAGGGCACCACGCACACCAGGGAGGTGATGAACACGATCGGCGGCAGGCCGAACCCGAGCCAGATCACCACGGCCGGCGCGTAGGCGATGATCGGCGTCACCTGGATGAGCACGGCCAGGGGCAGCACGGCCTGCTCGATCAGACGGGAGTGGGCCATCACGGTGGCGGCGGCCACCGCCACCGCCAGGGCCAGGACGAAACCGAGGAAGGCCTCCCACATGGTGCTGCGGGCGTTGCGGAGGTAGAAGCTGGGGTCCTCGGCCAGATGGCGCAGGATGGCCGACGGCGCCGGCAGCTTGAACGGCTCGATGTCGAACCACCACACGGCCAGCTCCCACAGGGCGAGGAAGGTGCCGACGCCGACGATCGCGGCGACCACCGAGCGGAGGCCGTGGCGCGGGCCGCGTCCACCCTCGGCCACGACAGCGGCCGTGTCGGGCTCCGACCGGCGCTCGAGCACGCTCACGCCGCGTGCCCCAGGCGCACTGATCGGCGCTCGGGCACGCAGGCGCTCACGCCGCGTGCCCCTGGCGCAGGGCGTGGCGCAGGCGGGTGACGTGCTCGTGGAACAGCGGCGAGTCCTCCACCACGTGCTTACGGGGGCGGGCCAGCCCGATCGTCTCCCGGTGCACGATGCGGCCGGGCCGGGCGGCCAGCACCAGGACGCGGTCGGACAGGGCTACCGCCTCGGTGACCGAGTGGGTCACGAACACCACCGTGGTACCCCCGCCGGCGCGCTCCCACAGCTCGAGCAGGAGGTAGCGCATGTCGGCCCGGGTGATCTCGTCGAGGGCGGCGAAGGGCTCGTCCATCAGCAGGATGGGCGCGCCGAGGGCGAAGGCGCGCACCAGGCTCACCCGCTGCTGCATGCCCCCCGACAGCTCGTGCGGATAGGCCCGGGCGAATCCGCCCAGGCCCACCGTGCCGAGCAGCTCACGGGCTCGGCTCGAATCGAGTGGAGTCGGTCCGGTGGCCCGCCGGTTCACTTCGGTGAGCAGCCGAACGTTGTCCTCCACCGTGCGCCACGGCAGCAGCGCCGGCGTCTGGGGCACGAGACCGAAGTGCTTGGCCTTCCGGGCGCGGTGCGGGTCCTCGCCGTCGACGCTCACCTCGCCGCGGTCGGCGTCGACCAGACCGTTGATGATCCGCAGCACCGTCGTCTTGCCACAGCCCGAGGGCCCGAGCAGCGTGACGAACTCACCCGGCTGCACGTCGAGGTCGAAGCCGCGCAGAGCCTCGGTGACCTGGCGGCGGCTCCGGAACGTCTTGTCGACCCCGTCCAGGTGGATCCGAGGCGCACTGCTCATCGGTACGGCCCGACCAGCCGCTCGACGTACTTGGCCATGACGTCGACCTCGACATTCACCCGGTCGCCGGCCCGCTTGATGCCGATGGTCGTGACGGCGGCGGTGTGGGGGATGACGGCCACGGTGAAGCTGGCGTCGGCGTCGTCGATGGCGAAGAGGGTGAGGCTCACCCCGTCGAGGGTGATCGAGCCCTTCTCCACGCAGTAACGGATGAGCGCCGCCGGTATCCGCACGCGCAGGTCGGGCGCGGGGGCGAGGACTTGGCCGACGCCGTCGACGTGGCCCTGCACCACGTGGCCGCCCAGGCGTTGGTCGGCCCGCACCGCCCGCTCGAGGTTCACGGGATCCCCGCGCCCGAGCTGGCCGAGCGTGGACCGCGCCGCCGTCTCCTCGCTGAGGTCGGCCTCCCACCAATCCGGGCCCCGGTCGATGAGCGTGAGGCACGTCCCGTTCACGGCGATCGAGTCGCCCTGGGCGGCGTCGGCCAGCACCGTGTGGGCGGCGATCCGCAGGCGACCGGCGGCGCGTTGCTCGACCCGGCCCAGCTCCTCGACGATGCCGGTGAACATCAGCGGGTCACCGTCCTCCCCACACCTCCTGGACGGTGGCGTACACGCCCTGGTCGTAGGAGATCTCGACCACATTGCCGTCGGGGTCGTTGAGCGCGCAGACGTAGCCGACCGGCGGCGGCAGCTGCTGGGGCTCCCAGGCCAGGCAGCCGGCGGCCCGCCCGCGCTCGGCGAGGGCGTCGACATCGGCCCGCTCGGGCATCTCGATGCCGATGTGGGCGAAGGGGCCCAGCATCGGCTGGCGGCGGCCCCGGTCGCGGTTGAACATGACGAGCACGAGCACGAAGGGGTTCTCGACCTGCTTGGGGTGGGAGAGCCACGCGCTCTGCCCCTCGGCGTCCTCCCGGCGCACGAGCAGGACCAGAGGCGTGAACTCCTCGTACCAGGCGATCGACGCGTCGAGGTCACTCGACGGGAGGGCGATGTGAGTCCACCGGGGAGCCGTCAACACCGAGGCGGACCGTAGCCCGGCCGCCCGCGTGGACGGTCAGCGGTCAGGCGCGCAGCTCGGGCCGGTCGCGGTAGAGCTCGAGGGCCTCGGGATTGGCCAGCGCGGCGGCCGCCTCCTCCCGCACGGGTCGGCCGTTGACGACGTCGGCCACGGCCAGCTCGACGATCTTGCCGCTGCGGGTGCGGGGGATGTCGTCCACGGCCACGATGCGAGCGGGCACGTGGCGGGGCGAGCAGCGCTCGCGCAGCCGCTGGCGGATCGTCGCCTGCAGCGCCTCGTCGAGGACGGCCCCCGGCACCAGGCGCACGAACAGGACGATGCGCGTGTCGCCGTCCCACTGCTGGCCGACGGCGATGGCCTCGGCCACCTCGTGGAGCTGCTCGACCTGGCGGTAGATCTCGGCCGTGCCGATCCGCACGCCGGCGGCGTTCAGGGTGGCGTCGGACCGGCCGTGGATGACGAGGCCGCCGTGCGCCGTCCAGCTGGCGAAGTCGCCGTGGGCCCACACGCCGGGGAAGCGGGCGAAGTAGGCCGCCCGGAAGCGGGTGCCGTCGTCGGCCCAGAAGCCGACGGGCACCGACGGAAAGGGGGCGGTGCACACGAGCTCGCCCTTCACGTCCGGGGGCAGTGGTCGGCCGGCGGCGTCGAACACGTCGACGGCCATGCCCAGCATCGGGCCCTGGATCTCGCCGGCGTAGACCGCCCGGGTGGGGTCGCCGCCCACGAAGCATCCGCACAAGTCGGTGCCGCCCGAGATGGAGGCCAGGTGCAGGTCGGCCTTGACGTCGGCGTACACCCAGGCGAACGTCTCGGGCGCCAGCGGCGACCCCGTCGAACACATGGTGCGCAGGTAGGCCAGGCGGTGGCTGCGCCGGGGCTGCAGGCCCGCCTGGCGGACGCCGTCCAGGTACTTGGCCGACACGCCGAACAAGGTGACGTCGTGGCGGTCGGCCAGATCGAACAGCGCCGCGGGTCGGGGGTGCAGCGGGTTGCCCTCGTAGAGGACGATGGTGGCGCCGCTGGCGAGAGCCGACACCAGCCAGTTCCACATCATCCAGCCGCAGGTCGTGAAGTAGAAGACCCGATCGCCGGGGTGGATGTCGCAGTGGAGCTGGTGCTCCTTCAGGTGCGTGAGCAGCAGCCCGCCGGCCCGGTGCACGATGCACTTGGGTTTCCCCGTCGTGCCCGAGGAGTAGAGGATGACGGCCGGGTGGTCGAAGGCCAGGCGCACCGGGCGCAGCTCGGCGTCGCCATGGGGATCGGTGTAGGCGGCGAACGTGGTGGCGTGGGGGATGGGCCCAGGGTCCGGGCGCTCGGTCCGGTTCCCGATCACCACGACCCGGCGCAGGGAGGGGAGCCGGGCGGCGATCTCGGCCAGCCGGGGCCGGCAGTCGTACCACGTGCCGCCGTAGCTGTAGCCGTCGGCGGCGAACAGGACAGCGGGCTCGATCTGGCCGAAGCGGTCGACCACACCGGGTGCGCCGAAGTCGGCCGACGTCGAGGAGAAGGCGGCGCCGATGTTGGCGGCGGCCACCATGGCGACCACCGTCTCGGGCAGGTTCGGCATCCATGCGGCGACGCGGTCACCGGCGCGCACGCCGTCGGATTGCAGGGCGGCGGCGGTGGCGGCGACGACGGCGTGCAGCTGGTCCCACGTCAGCACGCGCCGGGCGCCGTCCTCGCGCTCGGAGATGATGGCGGGCTCGCCGCCCCGGCGGCGGAGCAGGTTCTCGGCCAGGTTGAGGCGGGCGTCGGGGAAGAAGCGGGCCTCCGTGAAGTCGCCCGGCACGAAGGCGGGCCCATCGCCGCGGTCGCCGATCACGCCGCCGGCGTCCCACACGGCCGTCCAGAAGTCGCCGGGGTGCTCGACGCTCCAGTGGTGCAGGGCCACGGTGTCGGGCAGGTCGACCTCGAAGCGGGCGTGCCCGTCGCGGCGGAAGGCGTCCATGCGGGTGCGGGCGACGCGCTCGGGCGACGGCGTCCACAGCGGCGCCTCGTCGGCCACGCGCCGATGGTAGGGCGAGGACGTCCCCTGGCCGGCAGGGCCACGTGGTGCTGCCGCCGGCTCCGGCCTTGGCCCGAGGACGGGTGGGCGCTCCCGACGGCGGCGCGTCGAGCAGACTCGCGCCGTGACCACGGCGGGCCGTCGGGTGCGGTTGCTCGCCACGGTCGTGCTGTTCGGCCTGCTCGTGCTGGGCACGTGGCGGGGCGACGACGACCACTTCCCGTTCGGGCCGTTCCGGATGTACGCCAGCCGGATCGACCTCGACGCCCCCACCACCTGGCTCGAGCTCCAGGCGGTCACGGTGACGGGTGCGCGGCGCCCCGTCCCCGACGGCATCGGCCTGCGCCGGGCCGAGCTCGAAGCCCGCCTCGACCGGTTCCGGGCTGACCCCGGCACCCTCGCTCCGGTGCTGGTCGCCTACCGGCGGGCCGAGACCGCCGACGCGAGCGAGGTCAGAGGGATCGTCGTCGTCCAGTGGGTGCAGGCCATGCACGACGGGCGCCCGCAGGGCGCACCCACCAGCGAGGACGTGGTGGCGTGGCCCTCACCCTGACGCCGACCGATGCCGTCACCCGCTGGTGGTTCCCTCCGGTGCCCCGCGGCCGCGTCGCCGCCCTACGAGTCCTCGGCTACGCGTTCGTGCCCGTCGACGTGTTCCTCACACGGGGGTGGGTGTTCCAGCACCCCGCGCTCGCCCGCGGTCTGTACCGCCCGCTGGCGCTGGCCCGGGCCCTCCACCTGCCCGCGCCCACCCCGGCCCTCGTCGCCGGCCTGCGCCTCGTGCTCCTCGGCGGCGCCCTGGTCGCCTTGGCCGCCACCGTCGCCGGGTGGGACCGGGTCGTGCGCGTGGCCGGCACCGTCGTGGCCGGCACCTACCTGTGGTGGATGCTCGTCGCCATGGCCTACGGGAAGGTCGACCACGACCGCGTGGGCTACCTCGTCCTCCTGGCCGTGCTGCCCACGGTCGCCGGGGCGCGGCTGGGCGACCGCACGCCCGATGCCGCCGCCGGGTGGGCGGTGCGCACCGTGCAAGTGGCGGCCGTCGCCACCTACTTCCTGGCCGCCTGGGCCAAGATCCGCATCGGCGGCTGGGGCTGGGTCAACGGTGGCACCCTGGCGTGGGCGGTGGTGCGGCGGGGCACCGGGCTCAGCCGGTGGGCGCTCGACGTGCCCGTGGTGCTGCGCGCCTTCCAGTGGCTCATGCTCGCCGGCGAGCTGGCCAGCCCCCTCCTGTTCGCCGTGCGATCCGAGCGCACCCGCACGCGGCTCGTGCTCGGGCTCTATGCCTTCCACCTCCTCACCTTCGCCACGGTGGGCATCGTGTTCCTGCCCCATCTGGTGGCGCTGGCGGCGTTCCTTCCCCTGGAACGGGTCCCGCGGCCAGCCGCCGGGTACGGACGGCCGCCCAGTTGCTGAGGGCTACAGTGCCGGGCGTTCCAGGGCGGGACCCGACGCAAACCCCCGCCCGCAAGACAGCAGGAAGAAGGCGATCGCTGTGGCGACCGGCACCGTGAAGTGGTTCAACAACGAGAAGGGCTACGGGTTCATCGCCCGTGACGAAGGCGCGGGGGACGTCTTCGTGCACTACAAGAACATCTTGCCGCCCCCCGGGGGATCGAGCTTCCGCACCCTCACCGAGGGCCAGCGCGTCGAGTTCGAGATCACCACCGGCCAGAAGGGCGACCAGGCCCAGAACGTCCGGGCGCTCTAGACCTGCCCCGTCGCCGACCCCTCGCCCGGCGGGTTCACGGGCGGGATGCGTGGATGCAGGACACCACTCCGGTACCTTGATCGTCGAAGTTCCGGTCCCCCCGCCTGACTCGGGCGGGCCGGCTCTGCCGATCCGCCCCCCACCGAAAGCCCTGCTGCAACCGCATGACGATCACTGACGCCTCCAACGAGCCAGCCGCTGCGGCCGACTCGGCGTCCTCCTTCGAAGACCTGGGCGTGCCGCCCGAGCTCGTCGCCGTGCTCGCGCGCAGCGGCATCGCCGAGCCGTTCCCGATCCAGGCCCTCACCATCGCCGACGGTCTCGCCGGCCGGGACGTGTGCGGCAAGGCCAAGACCGGCTCGGGCAAGACGCTCGCCTTTGGCATCCCCCTCGTCGTGCGCACGCCCGACGGCGGCGCCCGGCGCCCCCGCAGTCTCGTGCTCGTGCCCACCCGCGAGCTCGCCGTGCAGGTGGCCGAGGTGCTCGCGCCGCTGGCGGCCGCCGCCGGCTGCCGCCTGGTCACGGTGTACGGCGGCGCGCCCCTCGACCGCCAGGTGCAGCAGTTGCAGCGCGGCGTCGAGGTCGTGGTGGCCACGCCGGGCCGGCTGATCGACCTCGTCGACCGGGGCGCGGTGGCGTTGGCCGACGTGGGCATGGTGGTGCTCGACGAGGCCGACCGGATGGTCGACATGGGCTTCCTGCCCCAGGTCGAATGGCTGCTGCGCCACATCGGCGGACCCCACCAGACGCTGCTGTTCTCCGCAACGCTGGACGGCGCCATCGACCACGTCGTGCGCACCTACCTGCGCGACCCGGTGCGCCACGAGGTCGCCAGTCGCACCATCACTGTCGAGGAGATGGCCCACCGCTTCCTCTTGGTGCACGAGATGGACAAGGCCAAGGCGCTGGCCGCCATCGCCCAGGGCACGGCGCGCACGCTCGCCTTCGTCCGCTCCAAGCGGGGTGCCGACCGGGTGGCTTCCGACCTGCGCCGCCTCGGCGTGCGGGCCGCCGCCATCCACGGCGACCTCCAGCAACGGGCCCGGGAGAAGGCGCTGGCCGACTTCACCGTCGGCCGCCTCGACGTGCTCGTCGCCACCGACGTGGCCGCCCGCGGGCTCGACATCGACGACATCGGCGTGGTGGTGCACTACGACCCCGCCGACGACGCCAAGGCCTACCTGCACCGCTCGGGCCGCACCGCTCGCGCCGGCGAGGCCGGGGTGGTGGTCACGCTGCTGTTGTGGAACGAAGAGCTCGAGGTCCGGCGGCTGCAGAAGCGCCTGGGCCTGAGCGGACCGATCGTGTCGGTGTTCTCCAACGACCCGCGGCTGGCCGATCTCGTCGGCTGGGAGCCGTCGGCGGCGGAGGCGGTGGGCGCCCGCTGAGGCGGCGGGCTCAGGTGGTGGTGCGCCGCTCGAACCCGGTGACGCCGATGGTCGTGAACAGGGCCGCGAAGCCGAGCAGCGCGAGGTACACCCACACCAGGGCCATGTGGGGCACGCCGCTCACCAGCGCCGCGCGGAAGCCTTCGTTCATGTAGACCAGCGGGTTGACGAGCACGACCCACTTGAGCCACGGGATCGGCGTGAGCGCTGTCCAGGGGTAGTACACGGCGCCCAGGAAGGTGAGCGGCAGCACGACGAGGGCGAACAGGTAGCTGACGTTCTGGGGCGCCACCCGGGTGCCCAGCACGAGACCCAGGGACGCGGCCACCCAGCCGGCCAGGGGCGCCAGGGTGAGCAGGACCGGCCAGTCGAAGTGCAGGTGCACGTCGGTGGCGGGCACGAGGGCGGCGATGGGGAACACCAGGGCGGCGGCGATGAGGCCGTTGATGACGCCGGTGGTGATCTTCTGCACGCCGACCATCTGGGTGGGCAGGGGGGCGAGCACGCGGTCCTCGATCTCCTTGGAGTACCCGAACTCCTGCACCAGGGGCAGGGCCACGGCCTGGATGCCCTGGAACACCATGGCCAGGCCGACGACGCCGGCCACCAAGGTGCTGGTGAAGGCCGCTTCGGCACTGCCGCCGCTGCCCCCGCCCATGCCCTGGCCGATCTTGGGCAGCACGTAGGTGAACACGAACATGAGCAGCAGCGGCTGCATGACCGTGCGGATGGCGAACAGCACGGCGCTGCTGCGCAGGACGTGCAGGTCGCGTGCGAGCAGGGCGACGAAGGCCTTGCGGTAGGCCACCGGCGCCGGTTGCACCTGGGCCAGGCGGCTGGTGGGCTCGGCGACGGCGGTCATTCGCGCAGCTCCTTTCCGGTGAGCTCGATGAACACGGATTCGAGCGTGGGTTCTGACGCCGACAGGTTGAGCACCTGGTAGCCGGCGTCTTCGGCCACGTCGATGACGCGAGGCAGCACGCCGCCGGCGCGGGCGACGCCGAGGCGCACCGTGCCGTCGACGACGCGGGCATCGGAAGCGCCGTCGATGCCGTCGAGGAGGCGCTCGCCGAGGACGTCGAGCGGGCCGCCTTCGGCGGCGATCGTGACGATGGACTGGGCGTCGAGCGAGGCCTTCAGGCCCTCGGGGGTGTCGAGGGCGAGGATGTGGCCGTGGTCCATGATCGCCACGCGGTCGCAGAGGCGGTCGGCCTCCTCCATGTAATGGGTGGTGAGCACGATGGTCTGGCCCTCGCCGTGGAGCTCGCCCAGGATCTCCCACAGGGCCAGGCGGCTCTGGGGGTCGAGCCCGGCGGTGGGCTCGTCGAGGAACAGCAGGGGCGGGCGGTGCAGGATGGCGCGGGCCACCATGAGGCGCTGGGCCATGCCGCCCGACAGGGCCATGACGGGCGCTTGCGCCCGGTCGGCGAGGCGCACCTGCCGCAGCAGGTCGGCGGTGGCCGCCCGGGCGGCGCGGGCCGACATCCCGAAGTAGCGGCCGTGGAACTCGAGGTTCTCGGCCACCGACAGGGCCCGGTCGAGGGTGTTGGTCTGGGGCACGACGCCGATGACCTGCTTGGCCAGGGCCGGATGGGCCACGACGTCGACCCCGCCGACCTCGGCCTCGCCGCTTGTGGGCACGACCCGGGTGGTGAGCATGCCGATCGTGGTGGTCTTGCCGGCGCCGTTGGGGCCGAGCAGTCCGTAGATCTCACCGGCCTGGACCTCGAGATCGAGGGCGTCCACCGCGGTGACGCCGCCGGGATAGGTCTTGGTGAGCTTGCGGGTGCGGATGATGGCGTCCGTCCCGTCGACGCTACCCCCGCCGCCCTCAGCGCCCGCTGTCGCGGTGGCCGTCCGGTCCGCGGTTTTGTGCCCACCTCCCGGTGGCGAAGAGGGCAACTTTCGTCAGTTCCGGTCGTCTCACGACCTCAAGTGGCGACAGTGCCCGGTTGTCGTGCACCACTCGGCGACTCCGAGTGTCACACCCCTTCTGTACCTTCCGCCTCATGCACGGATGGCAAGATCAAGCGGCACGGCAGCACGGCATCATCACCCGGGCCCAGCTCCATAAGCATGGCTGCACTGCCGCGAATGTGCGCGCGCTGCTGAGCGGCCGCCAGCTCGAGCGCTGCCACCGGGGGATCTACCGCGTGGTGGGCGCACCGCAGAGTTGGGTCCAGGAGATGGTTGCGGGCTGCTTCTCCACCGGCGGGTTCGCCTCGCACCTGGCGTCCGCCCAGGCATGGCGGCTGTCCGGGTTGCCGCGCGGGTTCCTCGACATCAGCGTGGTCGGATCGCGACGCCGCGGCACGCCGGGCGTGCCGGTCCACCAGCGCCGCGGTGTGTTGGCCAGTGACATCGTCGTCCACGACAGCGGTCTGCGGGTCGCCAGCGTTCCGCTGACGTTGCTCGACTGCGCCCCGCTGGTGCCGCGTCCCCTCCTTGAGCAGGCTTATCACGACGCTCGCAGTCGGGGCCTTGTCACCTCGGCCCGGCTCGAGGGCGTCCTCGCCCGGCTCGGCGGGTTCGGTCGACGCGGAACGGCGATGCTGCGCGAGCTGCTCGCCGACGAACGCGGTAAGCCAGCGATGGCGAGCAGCCTCGAGGTCAAGCTCGCCCGCGCCCTGGTGGCCGGCGGCCTCCCCGAGCCCGTCCGCCAGCTGCCGCTGCGCTTGCCCGATGGGCGCACGGTCCGGGTCGATCTCGCCTATCCCGATGCTCGCCTGGCGATCGAGGTTGGCCACGAGGTGTTCCACGACGGTGCGCTCCGAGCCCGATCCGACCGCCGCCGTGACAACCAGCTGGCGCTGGTCGAGTGGGAGTGCCGTCGCTTCGACAACGACGACGTCGAGCGCCACCTGGACGCCGCCGTCGCCGTCATCGCCGCCGTGTACGCCCGCCGGCGACGGGCGTCTGCCTCGTGAACGCTCGGCTCCACCGACCGTGCGACTTTCGTCGGTTCCGGTCGTCTGGCGACCGCAACTGACGAAA
>JBIOZN010000154.1:0-4757 GCA_044871175.1 Acidimicrobiales bacterium
GGCCGTGCTGGCGGGGGCGGTAGCGGTGGGTGCGGCCGCCCCCGCCGGCGGCCAGAGCGACACCGACCTGCGGGAAAAGCAGCGTCAGCTCGAACAGGTACGCGAGGAGCGGGCCCAGAAGGCGTCCCAGGTCGACGTGCTGCAGGCTGACAGCGTTGAGGTGCGCGAGGCCCTGGCCGATCTGGAGGCCAACGTCAACGAGCGGGCGGCGGCGCTGGCCAATGCCCAGCGCAAGGAGGCCGAAGCCATCCAGCTCGCCACCCAGGCCCGCGCCGCCGCCGAGGCCAAGGCCACGCAGCTGGCGGCGGTGCAGTCGGCGGCCGCCCAGGTCGCGCTGAAGGCGTACATGGCACCGCCCCAGACCGGCCCGCTCGAGCTGTTCGGCGCCGCCGACATCAATGCCGCCACCTTCCGCCAGGGCGTGCTGGCCAGCCAGTCGCGGTCGATCGACGACGTGGTCGACGAGCTGGGGGCCGCCCGCCAGGATCTCGACCGTCAACACCAGGCGGCCGAGGCGGCCGAGGCGCGAGCCACCGAGCGCCGCCAGGACACCGAGGCCGAGCTCGCCGCCCTGCAGCAGGCCCAAGCCGTGCAACAGCAGAAGGCCAACGACGCCGAGGCCCGACTCGAGGCGGCGCTGGCCGAGTCGCAGGCCTTGGCCGATACCGACGCCCAGCTCTCCGCCCAGATCGAGGCCGAGCAGGCCCAGATCGCCGCCCAGCTGGCCGAACTGCAGCGCCGGGCCGAGGCGGGTGGGGCCGTGCGGGGGCCGGTGGCGCCACCGGGAGGCGCGGTGGACGCAGGCACCGGGGCGACACCGGGCGGCGACGTCGCCCTGGTGACGGTAGGCGGGATCACCGTCAACGCCGAGATCGGCGGCCAGCTGGAGGCGATGCTGGCGGCGGCCGCAGCCGACGGGGTCGCGCTGGGAGGTGGGGGCTACCGGTCCTCCGATCGCCAGGTGCAGCTCCGGATCGAGCACTGCGGGGGCAACTCGAGCTACGCCATCTACCAGCGGCCGTCGTCCCAGTGCCGCCCGCCCACGGCCCGTCCCGGACAGTCGATGCACGAGCGGGGCCTCGCCATCGACTTCACGTGCAACGGCGGCGGCACGATCCAGTCGCGCTCGAGCCCGTGTTACCAGTGGCTGGCCGCCCACGCCGCCGAGTACGGCTTCCGGAACCTGCCCAGCGAGACCTGGCACTGGTCGACAACCGGTCAGTAGCTCGCGGGCAGGACGGCTCTCCTGGCGGCCCGGCGGTGCCGGCACCAAGCGCAGGGCTGCACTATCGGCGCCACAACCGGCACCGCTGGCGCCTATCGGCCCGCCGCAACCGGCACCGCAGGCCTATCGGCGCCGCAGGCGCCCGCGGCCCGCCGCAACCGGCACCGCAGGCGCCTATCGGCGCTGCAACCGGCACCGCAGGCGCCCACCGGCGCCGCAGGCGCCAGCGGCCCGCCGCCAAAGGCACCGCAGGCGCCCGTCGGCGCCGCAGGCCCGCGGCCGGTCAGTCCCCCGTGGCGGCGGGGCCCTCCACCGGCTCGTGCGGGTAGTGGGTCAGACAGGGAACGCACCACCGCTCCACCTCGTCGAGCACCGTCTCGCGCCCGGGTGAGTCCCAGGCGGCGGGAGTCACGTACTTGCGCCGCACCTCCACCAGGTCCTCGTCGTCCCGGCCGCAGCTGGTGCACGTTCCCCGCATCTCGGGGCACGGTACCGTCCGCCGGATGTTGCGCCATGCCTGGGGCCTGGTCGCGCTCGCCGTGGTGCTCACCACCGGCGCCTGCTCGCAGGGCGACGGGACGGCGGCTTCGGGCGCAGTGACGGTGGCGGTCGGCGACGGCCGGGCGGTGTCGCCGGCCCCGGGGCCCGAGACCGGGGCCGGCGGCCTGGCGGCGGGCGACACGACCGGCGGGGCCACGGCGGACGTGGTCACGCGGAAGCCGCTGCCCGGGTTCGGCGAGATCGGCGCCCGTATCGTCGACGCCGAAGGCAACGTGATCGAGGCGTGCCTCCTGCTGGCCGATGACACCGAGACACGTCGCCAGGGTCTGATGGGGGTGACCGACCCGGAGTTGGGGGGCTACGCGGGGATGCTGTTCCGTTTCGACGAGCCGACGAGGGGGACGTTCTGGATGAAGGACACGCCCATGCCCTTGTCGATTGCGTGGTTCGCCGACGGCGACTTCGTGTCGTCCGCCGACATGGAGCCCTGCCCGAGCGGGACGGACTGCCCCCACTACGCCCCCGCGGGCCCGTACACCGAAGCTGTCGAGGTCCCCGCCGGGCGCTTCGACCGGCTCGGGATCGGCCCGGGTTCTCGCCTCACCACCACGGCCGCCTGTCTGTCCTGATCGGTCCGCCGGCCTTCGTTGATCGGGGGCGCCGCGGCCCCTGCCCGGCCCCGTCCGGATGCCCGTACCATCGTGGGGGATATGGGCCGCCTGTACTTCCGCCAGTTGCTCGCCGGTCGTGACGTCGCCACCGCCGACGACATGGCGGCATCCATGGCCAATTTCATGTACCTCATCGGCGACCGTTCCACGGGTGAGTGCGTGGTGGTCGACCCCGCCTACGCACCGCGCGACCTGGTCGAGGTGGCCGCGGCCGACGGCATGCGCCTGGTCGGCGCCTTGGCCACGCACTACCACGCCGACCATGTCGGGGGCTCGCTGTTCGGCCACCGCCTCGTAGGCGTGCGCGAGCTGCTCGAAGTGTTGCCCGAGCCCGTGCCGGTGCACGTGCAGCGGGCCGAGGCGCCGTGGGTCGCTCGCACCACCGGCCTGGGCGAGGGCGAGCTGGCCGTGCACGATCCGGGCGACACGATCACCGTCGGTGAGGTCGAGGTCACCTGCCTGCACACCCCCGGGCACACCCCGGGAAGCCAATGCTTTCTCGTCGGCGGGCGCCTGGTGGCCGGTGACACCCTGTTTTTGGACGGCTGCGGCCGCACCGACCTGCCCGGCAGCGATCCCGACGCCATGTACGACAGCCTCGCCCGGCTGGCCCGGCTGCCCGACGATGTCATCGTGTACCCGGGGCACCGCTACTCCCTGGCCTCGTCGGGCACCATAGCCGCGGTGCGCGACTCGAACACGGTCTACAAGCCCAAGAGCAAGGAGGCGTGGCTCACGATGTTCGGAGGCGCCTGAGGGCGCAGCGCGCTGCCGACCGCCCGTCCTGGCCGGCTTGGCCCTATCCGCTGTCCCGCCGGCGCGCCGACCCGCTCAGCCGACGGAGCGCTCCGCTCCGCGGGCCAACTCTGTCACACCAACTCATGAGGGCCTTGCGGCCCTCGCCCGCCAGGATGAAGTTCGGGGGCGGTCCGGGGACGTCGTTTGGGGATGGTGCCGTGAGCCCGTGTCACACCATGACGGGGGGGTTGACAGGTGTCGGCCATTGTCGCTTCGAGCACGAGTGACACCCTCTTTGGTTTTCGCCCCCGCCGGACCATGGCAAGCGGAGTGGCCGGAGGTGAGCCGTGGATGTGCTGATCGATACGTGCGCTGGGCTGGACGTGCACAAGGACCAGGTGACGGTGGCGGTGCGACGCTGGGGGCCGGGCCGCAAGCGGGTGAGCGAGGTGCGCACGTTCGCCACCTTCGAGGCGTCGCTGGGTGAGCTGCGGGCCTGGCTGGTGGCCGAGGGGGTGAGCGAGGTGGCCATGGAGGCCACCGGCGTCTATTGGAAGCCGGTGTGGTACGCGCTGGAGGACGCCGGGTTCGAGTTGCACCTGGCGAATCCCCAGCACGTGAAGGCGGTGTCGGGCCGCAAGACCGACGTTCGTGACGCCAACTGGCTGGCCCAGCTGCTTGAGTGCGGGCTGATCAGCGACAGCTTCGTGCCGCCCCGGGCGATCCGCGAGCTGCGCGACGTCACCCGCTACCGCCGGCGGCTGACCGAGGACAAGGGCCGGGAGATCCAGCGGTTGCAGAAGCTGTTGGAGGACGCCCAGGTGAAGCTGGACTCGGTGGTTACCGACATCACTGGGGTGTCGGCCCGCCTGATCCTGGCCGGCCTGTGTGCGGGTGAGCGCGACCCGGAGAAGCTTGCCACGCTGGCCAAGGGACGCCTGAAGGTGAAGATCCCCGAGCTGCGCCGGGCGGTGCCGGGCCGGTTCAACGACCACCACGCCCTGCTGGTGGGTGAGCTGCTGGCCCACATCGACTACCTGAGCGCCGTGATCACCCGTCTGGACGCCCGGGTGGACAGCCTGATGGCCCCTTTCTCGGCGGCCCGGGACCGGCTGATGACCATCCCGGGGATCAAGCGGGTGACCGCGGAGATCGTGATCGCTGAGATCGGCGTCGACATGGGCCGCTTCCCGAGCCCGGCGCACCTGGCATCGTGGGCCGGGGTGTGCCCGGGCAACAACGAGTCGGCGGGCAAGCGTCGCAACGGCAAGACCCGCAAGGGTGACCCCTGGCTCGAATCCGCCCTGGTCGAAGCAGCCTGGGCGGCGGCCCGCACTCGGGGCACCTCGATGCAGGTCCGGTTCTGGCGGATCGCCAAACGCCGCGGCCGGGAAAAGGCGACCCTGGCAGTCGCCCATCACCTCCTCGTGGTCTGCTGGCACCTGCTCGCCGAGGAGGCCACCTACGACGACATGGGCCCGGAGTACACGAGCCGCTTCGACGACCCCGCCCGGCGCCAACGCCATCTCGTCCACCAACTCGAGCAGCTCGGCTACCGCGTGACCCTGGAACCCAGCGCCGCCTGACAGCACCGTTCCACGGGCCCACGACCCTGCTGCCGC
>JBIOZN010000155.1:0-4985 GCA_044871175.1 Acidimicrobiales bacterium
GTCCAGGTCCACGTGCCGGCCAACGTCCCCGCCGGCACGTACAGCGTGCGGTGCGACGCCATTGCCGAAGCCGAGCCCCAGGAGGTGTTCACCACCGGGCCGGCGGTGAACATCGTCGTGGCGCCCGCCGCCCAGAAGCGAACGTTCCCCAAGTGGATCCTGGCCGTCATCGCGGGCGTCGTGCTGCTGGCCGTGATCGTCACCGTGGTGGCGGTGCGCGCCGGGGGCGGCGAGAAGGTGCCGAACGTGACCAACGTGGCCGGCACGGAGGCGGTCAAGGCCCTCACCAACGCCGGTTTCAAGACCGACCCCGTCACCGCCAGCACCAACCCGTGCGACGCGCCCGTGGCCACACAGGACCCCGGTCCGGGCGACAAGGCCGACGGGGGCTCGACGGTGAAGCTCACCTTCGCCGCCTGCGGCCTGCAGGTCAACACGCCCAACCTGGTGGGCCGCCCGGCGAGCCAGATCGCACCCCTCGCCCCCCGCCTCGGGTTCGCCCTCGAGGTCGTGCCCGTCGGCACGGCCAACGCCTGCAACCCGCCCGTGGCCGCCCAGTCGCCGCCGCCCAACACCCGCACCAACAGGGGCTCGGTGCTGCTGCTGGCCATCCCCGAAGAACCCGAGGGCTGCAACATCGTCAACCAGCTGCCCCCCGCCGACGACGACCGGGCCGCCTTCTTCGCCCCGCCGAACGGCTGAGCCCGAACCGCCCACCAGCCGCTCTCGTAAGGACAGGACATGGAACGCGCCCTCGACCCCCTGACCCTGCTCGCCCTGCTCGGCGCCGGCGCCGTCGCCGGGCTGGTGGGGCTGGGCGTCGCCATCGTCAACAACGACGCCTTCAAGTGGCGTCGCACCTTCGAGTCGTTCATCCTCGCCTTCCTGGGCGCCTTCCTCGCCCACGGCCTGGTGAGCGTCGTGCTCAGCGCCGGCGACGACAGCCGCGGCACGCGCCTGCTGGTGGGCTGGGCGTTCTTCGGCATCCACGGCCTGGTGGACACCGTGCTGGCGCCCTTCGGCGTGCAGGCCCTCACCACGACCTCGGTGCTGCTGGTGTCGGCCGCCGCCGTCGGCGGCGTCACGGGCGGGCTGAACGGGATGTTCCGGGTCTACCCGTGGGACGGCCTCGGAGTGCCCCAGTTC
The DNA here is from genome assembly GCA_044871175.1 of Acidimicrobiales bacterium. GTDB lineage: Bacteria > Actinomycetota > Acidimicrobiia > Acidimicrobiales > Ilumatobacteraceae > JBIOZN01. The sequence goes on from JBIOZN010000155.1 coordinate 1,147, forward strand.
CTGGCCGACGTCACGTGGGGCCTCACGGGCTCGACCACGGGCGGGCTGGTGCACCTGTTCAACTGCATCTTCGGCACCCGGGCGCCCGACGAGCGCAAGGGCGCCAACCGGTTCACCACCGGCTTCCACATGCCGGGCAAGGACACCTTCGCCTTCACCCAGGGCTCGGTGATGAGCAACCTCAACGAGGCGCCCGACCAGCCGCTGTGGCGCCACGAGCGCCTGCACGTCTTCCAGAACCGGGTGTTCGGGCCGTTCTTCACCCTGACCTACCTCGGCTGGATGGCGATCATGCTCGTGCCGGCGGCCATCGTCGGCTGGGCGAAGCCGCTCACCGTCAACGGCACCACGCTGGGGGCCGGCTACCGCATCGAAGCCTGGTGCTACTACTCCAACCCCTGGGAGACCTGGGCCTACCGCCTGCAGCGCCACGTCATGGCGGGCGCGAACGACATCCACAGCGTGGCCGAGGTGCGCGCGCAACTGAGCAACGGCCTCAGCTGGACCGACAGCGTCGTGGCCCTGGCGTCGGTGCCGTTCTTCGTTGTCGCCTCCGCTTCCCTGCTGGGGCTGGCGGTCGTGACCCTGTAGCTTCACGAGCCGCTCAGCTGGGCCTCGAAGAGGTCCTTGAACTCGATGATGCGGACGTTGGGGTCGAGGACGAGGCGGCAGGTCTTGGGCTCGCGACGGGCGGCCACGCTCACGCTGGTGCCGGCGGCCACCTGCGTGCCGGGATTGGGGTTCTGGCCGAGGATCGGCGGATCGCAGTTGTCGGCGAACTCGTCCAGGGTCACGAACTCCACCGTCAGCCCGAGGCCCCGCAGGGTGGCCGTGCCCACCGACAGCTTCTGGCCGGTGACGTCGGGGATCGACACCACGTTGGTGCACGGCCCCAGCGTGAGCGTCACCGTCGACCCGCCCGACGCCTTGGTGCCGCCGACGGGGTCCTGGGTGGCGACGGGCGGGTCGCACGGGGTGGTGGGCACGGTGGTGGGCTCGGGCGTGAAGTCGGCGTTCTGCAGGGCCTGGATGGCGGTGGTGGCGGGCAGGCCGGTCACGTCGATCACTTCCTGGTCGCCGTCGCGGGTGAGCAGGAAGATGACGATGGCGGCGATCACCAGCACAGCCGCGATCACGGCCACGATCCACCACGGGAACTTCTTCTTCGGCCGGCCGGGGCCGACCGTGACGGCCACCGTGGGCCCGGTGGTGAACGTCTCCTGGGGCTCGTCCTCGGCGGCGGCGTCGAGGCGCACGCTGTAGGTGCCCTCGGGCACCTCGGGCGGCACGGTGATGACCACCGCGTAGGCCTGGGTGGCGCCGAGGGGGAAATCGCGCTCGGACTCGCCGGCGACGGCGAACCATTCGGCCTTGGCCGGCTCGACGGGCACGACGTGCAGGCGAGCGCGTATCGGCCGGCCGGTCACGTTGGTGACGCTGACGGCGAGCTCGCCGCGGCGTTCGACGGACAGGGGAACCGTCGACGCCGGGGTGGTGACGGCGAAGGGGTCGGGCGTCGGGGCCAAGCGCGTGTGCCTCCTGTCGGGCCTTCGTGTGCAGTTGTAGCGGGCCGACCACGCTCGACGCGGGATCCCTGCGCCGTCGGCCCCCGACCGCACCCACCCGACGTCCGAGCGGCGGCGCGCCGGTGGGCGGCGGGGCGGGAGCGGTCAGAGGGCGGCGGCGGTGCCGACGACGCTGCGGGGATCGGCGGCGCCGGTCAGGAGGCCCTCGGCGCCGACGGCGATCACGGCGGCGTGCCCGAACTCCGAGCTGTAGGCGGGCGCCAGCCGCACGTCGTGGCCGCGCTGGTCGAGGCCCGCGACCCAGGTGGCCGGCGCGTGGGCTTCCACCTTCAGCGTCGGCCCCCCGGGGGCCGTCCAGGAGTCGAAGCCGGTGACCCCGCCTTCGAGCAGCCAGCGGGGTGCGCCCACGGCCACCTCGGGCCGCTCCCCCACGTGCAACAGGCGCGCGAGGAGCTGCAGCACGATCTGGGGCTGCCCGTCGCCGCCCATGGAGCCCAGCACGAGGGCGAGCCGGCCGTCGGGCCCGGTGGTGAGGGCCGGGCACAGCGTGTGCGGCGGCCGGCGCCCCGGCGCCAGCTCGGCCGGATGGCCGGGCTCGAGGCTGAACCCCAGGCCCCGGTTCTGCAGACCTATACCTGTGCTCGGCTCGAACACCCAGCTGCCGAAGCCCGACGCGTTCGACTGGATCAGGGATACACCCATGCCGTCGCCGTCGACCGCGCACAGATAGGTCGTGTCGCCGGGCGTTACGGGGGGCACGGGCCAGGCCGCCGCCCGGTCGACCGAGATGGCCTGCCGGCGGGACGCGAGCTGCGCCGGCGCCACCAGGCCGGCGCCGTCGGCGCCCTCGTGCAGCACGTCCGGGCGGTCGTGGCCCGCGGCCCGGGCCGCCTCCACCAGCAGGTGGGGGAAGTGGGGGTCGTCAGGATCCGTGGGCACGGGAAGCCCGCCGGCGATGCACGCGCCGGCCAGGATCAGGTAGCCCTGGGACGGGGGCGGCAGCGTCCACACCGTCTGGTCGCCGATGCCGCCGAGCCCGAGCGGCGCGACCCACTCCGCCTGGGACCGAGCCAGGTCGTCGGCCCCGAACCAGCCCCCGCCCAGGGCGAGCAGCCCGTGGCCGAAGGCACCGCCGTAGAAGCCGTCCCGGCCGTGGCCCGCGATCGCCTCCAGGGCGCCGGCCACGCCGGGGCGGCGCACCCGCTGGCCCGGGCGAGGCCGGGGAGCGGTGAGGTCCTCGCTGCCGGGGGGCGCCGGGTCGGCCAGGAGGTGGGCGGCCGCCGCCAGCAGGGGAGAAGCGGGGAAGCCGTCGTGCGCGTAGGCGATGGCGGGGGCCAGTACCTCGCCCAGCGCCAGGCGGCCGTGGCGCTGGTGGAGCGCCTGCCACCCGTCCACGCAGCCGGGCACGGTGACGCTGCGGATGTCGTGGCGCAAGGGCATGGTGCGATGCCCTTCGGCTCGCAGGGCGGCGGCGTCGGCCCCCGAGCCCGCCCGGCCGGCGGCGGCCAGGGCTTCGGGCTCCGGGCCGCTCCCGGAGTGCACGAGGGCGAATAGGTCGCCGCCCAGCCCGCACTGGTTGGGCGCCACCACCGCCAGGACGGCGTTGGTGGCGATGGCGGCGTCGGCCGCGGTGCCTCCGGCTCGGAGGGCCGCGATCCCCGCCTGCGTCGCCAGGCCGTCGGCGGATGCGACCATGCCGCCATGGCCGCGGACGACGGGCGCTCCGGGTTGGAGCGGCCCGTCGGCGAAGGCGGCGCCGGGAACGGGCAGCGAGGCGATGGCGGCGACGGTAGACCGTGGCCGGGCGGGCACCGCGTGGGAGCCGCCGCCGGCGCCGGCCTGGTCGTGGCCGGCCTGGCCCTGGTGGTGGTCGGCTCGTTCGGGCCGTGGGTGTGGTCGGGCCGGGTGTCGCGCTCGTCCTACCGGCTGCTGCAGGTCGCCGACCGGCTCGGCTTCCTGGGCGACGGTGCCGGGCGCTGGCTACCGCGCACCTGGGTGTTCGTACCGTTGGCGGCCGCCCTCGCGCTGGGGGCGCTCGTCGTGGGTCGGACGCGCCTGGCTGGAACCGTCGCGGTGGTGATCGGCGTCTACGGCCTGGTGTTGAGCCTCGCCGTGCGCGCCACCCCCCTGCCCAGTGGCTGGGGCACGATACTCGTGGCCGTCGGCGGGTCCCTGTCGGTGGTCGGCGGAGTCGCGCTCGCGTGGGCGGGCCCTGGGAAGAAGGAAGGACGAGCGTCATGAATGGATTTCCCGAGCCGGGGAGCTGGTCGCCCCCGCCGACCGGCGGCGCGACCCCGCCCCCGCCGAGCGGCG
>JBIOZN010000156.1:0-16476 GCA_044871175.1 Acidimicrobiales bacterium
CCACGCGTCGTCGAACACCACCTCGCCCAACGGCCGCCGGCGCACCGGCCCGTGGCCGCCCTGGGGACGGCCCAGCGGCATCGTGGCGGCGATGAGCACGCCGTCGGGGATGCCCACCAGGGCGCGCAGCTCGGGTTCCACGAGGGCGTGCCACCCGGTCATCACGCCGCCGTACCCGAGGGCCCGCGCCGCCAGCAACAGGTTCTGGCAGGCGGGGTAGATGGACCCGCCCTCGGTGGCGTGGGGCTCCCGGTAGCGCACGAGGCACGGCAGCACCACCACCGGCACCTCGGCGAAGTGCTCGACGAAATGGGCCATGGCGCGAGCGGCGCGCGCCTTCGGGCTGTGGGCAACGGCCCCCGACCCCTCCTCCCAACTGTCGGACGCCCGCTTGGCGTCCCATCCCTGCCGGGCGGCGCCGGCCAGCAGCGCCTTGGCCTCGATGGCGACGGGCCCGTCGCGCAAGACCACGAACCGCCCCGGCTGGCGGTTGCTCCCGCTCGGCGCCCGCGTGGCGGCGAACAGCATGGTGGCCAGGTCGGCCTCGGGAATCGGGTCGGGCCGGAAGCGGCGGATGGCGCGCGTAGTGGCCAGGCCGGCGAGGAGCTCCACGTCCGAAGTCGACATCACGCCGCAACGATGCCGCAACCAGGTGCCACAGCCCACCATCAGGGAGGCACTAGCTTCCCGTCATCCAGACAGCGGGCAACCGCCCGCCAGAAGGGGGAGAGAGACCAACGATGTCCAGGACACGAGTGTGGCGCATCGGCGCTCTACTGCTCGGTGTGGCGCTCGTCGGCGCCGCCTGCGGTGACGACGACGACGAGAGCACCTCGGCCACGACGGCCGCAGCAACGGCCACCACGGCGGCCTCGGGCGGGGCCACCACCAGCGCCGCCGGCGGCGCGGAGGGCGCGATCATCCCCACCGGGGTGACGTGCAGCCCGACGTCCATCGCCTTCTTCGGCGCCCTCACCGGCAGCGCCGCCAATCTCGGCATCAACATCAAGAACGGCGCCGAATTGGCGGTCAACGAGTTCAACAAGGGCAACCCGAACTGCAAGGTGACCCTCGTGCAGCTCGACTCGCAGGGCTCACCCGACCGGGCGCCCGACCTGGCCAAGCAGGCCATCGACGACAAGGCTGTCATCGGCGTGGTCGGCCCCGCCTTCTCGGGCGAGTCGGCCGCTGCCGGGCCGGCGTTCAACGAAGCCGGCCTGGCCACGATCACGGCCTCGGCCACCAACCCGAAGCTGGCCCAGAACGGGTGGAAGACGTTCCAGCGCATGCTGGGCAACGACGCCACCCAGGCGCCCGCCGCCGCCGCCTACATGAAGGACACACTGGCGGTGAAGAAGACCTTCGTCATCGACGACGCCAGCGAGTACGGCAAGGGCCTGGCCGACATCGTGCGCAGCGACCTGGGCAGCATCGTGGTCGGCAGCGACACGGTGCAGACGGGCCAGACCGACTTCGCATCCAGCGTGAGCGCCGTGGTCGACTCCGGGGCCGACTCGGTGTTCTACGGCGGCTACTACGCCGAGGCCGGCCTGCTCGTGAAGCAGCTCCGGGAGGGTGGCTTCACCGGCAAGTTCGTCGTGGGCGACGGCGTGAAGGACCCGGGCTTCGTCGATTCCGCCGGCGCCGGACCGGCCGAGGGGGCCATCATCACCTGCCCGTGCGCGCCGCCCGAGTCGGCCGCCGCCGCCTTCGTCGCCGCCTACACCGCGGCCTACGGCCCGCCCCAGACCTACAGCGCCGAGGCCTACGACTCGGCCAGCGTGTTCCTCCGGGGCCTGGCCGAGGGCGTGAAGGACCGCGCCGGGATGGTCACGTTCGTGCGGGGCTTCGACGGCCCCGGCGTCACCAAGCACATCTCCTTCGACGACAAGGGCGAGGTGAAGTCCACCGACGTGTGGGCCTACAACGTGAAGGGCGGCCAGATCGTCGGCATCAGCGCCGACCCGATCAAGGTCTGATCCGACGCCGGGGGTGGATCCGACCCCGTCGGCCCACCCCCGGCGGCTTTCGTTCCGGGAGCTCCCGTGACCAACAGCGACCTGTGGCGACAGTTCTGGACGCTCACCGTCGAGGGATTGACGCTGGGCTCGATCTACGCCCTCGTCGCCCTCGGTTACACGCTGGTGTACGGCGTCCTGCGCCTCATCAACTTCGCCCACTCGGAAGTGTTCATGGTGGGCACGTTCGGCGCGCTGTGGACCTACTCCTGGCTCGGGATCGAGCGGGGTGACGCCCAGTCCGGCTTCGCCCTCGTCGGCGCGCTGCTGCTGGCGGCGGCGGTGGCCATGACGCTGTCGGGCGGCACCGCCCTCTTCGTGGAGGCCGTCGGCTACCGGCCGCTGCGCAAGCGCAACGCACCGCGGCTGGCGTTCCTCATCTCCGCCATCGGCTTGTCGATCGCGATTTCCGAGGGCTTCGCGCTGTTCCGCAACTCACGGGAAGCGGCCCCCATCGGTGAGCCCGTCAGTGCCTCGGTGGCCTTCCATTTCGTCGACGCCCGGGTCACATGGCGAAACATCCTCATCATCGCCTCGGCCATCGGCATGATGTTCGCCCTCGATCAGTTCGTGCGCCTCACCCGGTTCGGCCGGGGCATCCGGGCCGTAGCCCAGGACGCCGAGACCGCCACCCTGATGGGCGTCAACCGTGATCGCGTCATCCAGCTCACCTTCCTGCTGGGGGGGCTCATGGCCGGTGTGGCCGGTGTGCTCTGGGGCGTGCGGTACGGCACCACGCGCTACGACATCGGGTTCCTGCCCGGCGTCAAGGCCTTCGCCGCCGCCGTGCTGGGCGGCATCGGCAACCTGCGCGGCGCCCTGCTCGGTGGCCTGCTGCTGGGCCTGGTCGAGAACTACGGCGCCGCCGTCTTCGGCTCGGGCTGGAAGGACGTGATCGCCTTCGTCGCCCTGGTCGTCGTGCTCATGTTCCGGCCCACCGGCCTGTTGGGCGAGTCGCTCGGGAGGGCGCGGGCATGACCACCACCGCCCAGCCGGTCGACACCGCGTCCAAGGTCCGCCGGCGCAAGGTGCGGGTGCCCTCGTTCCACCTCGACCGCGCGCCGCGCGGCGTCCGGTTGGCCACCACCGTGCTGTTCGTCGCCCTCCTCTACTACCTACCCATCTGGGAGCCGCCGTTCTTCACCACCGAGGGCATCGACTTCGGCGGCACGTTGTTCACGATGGCCACGTTCTGCCTCGTGGCCGTCGGTCTCAACGTGGTCGTCGGCCAGGCCGGGCTGCTCGACCTCGGCTATGTCGGGTTCTTCGCCGTCGGCGCCTACACCACGGCCGTGCTCACCTCGGCCCACGCCTCACTGCCCTGGCTGGCGACGGTGCCCATCGCCATCGCCGCGTCGGTGCTGGCCGGGATCATCCTGGGCGTCCCCACCCTGCGCCTTCGCGGCGATTACCTCGCCATCGTCACCCTCGGGTTCGGCGAGATCATCCGTCTCACGGCCATCAACAGCCAATGGCTGGGGGGCTCGGCGGGGATCAAGAACGTCGGGCGCCCACCGAGCTCGGAGTGGACGATCCCCGGTACCGACATCAAGCCGTTCAAGTACGGCGTCCTCGACTTCCGGCCCTACTACTGGCTCACCCTCACGATCCTCATCGTCGTGATCATCCTGACGCGCAACCTCGAGCGCAGCCGCGTCGGTCGTGCCTGGGTGGCCATCCGCGAGGACGAGGACGCCGCCGAGCTCATGGGCGTCCCCACCTTCCGTTTCAAGCTCCTCGCCTTCGCCATCGGCGCCTCGATCGGTGGGCTGGCCGGCACCCTGTTCGCCGCCCGGCAGGGGTTCATCAACCCCCAGAGCTTCCCGCTGCTGTTGTCCATCCTGTTCCTGGCCGCCGTCGTGCTGGGCGGGGCGGGCAACCTGCCCGGCGTCATCCTGGGCGCCTGCGTCGTGTCCTATCTGCCCGAGCGGTTCCGGGAGGTGTCGTTCCTGCCCGGCGCGCTCGATGACCTGAACGAGTGGCGCTACTTCATCTTCGGCAGCGCCCTCGTGCTGATGATGATCTTCCGGCCCGAGGGCCTGCTCCCGAACCGGCGGCGAGCGGCCGAGGTCGAGGCGCGCCAGCTCGACGCCGCCGGCGCGGGCGACGTGCTCGATGTGGACGTCGAGGCGAGCTTCGATGTCGACGCCTGACGGGCAGCTAGCCGGCGCCGTCATTGACGGTAGGCCGATCCTGCGCCTGGAGGCGCTCACTGTGCGCTTCGGCGGGCTCACTGCGGTCGACGCCGTGTCGGTCGACATCCCCCCCGGTGCCATCTTCGGTCTGATCGGGCCCAACGGCGCCGGCAAGACGACGGTGTTCAACGCCATAACCGGCGTGTTCGAGCCCACCACCGGGCGGGTGGTGTTCAACGGCATCGTGCTCAACGGCAAGAAGCGCTTCGAGATCACCAAGCTCGGCGTGGCCCGCACCTTCCAGAACATCCGCTTGTTCCCCGAGATGACGGCGATGGAGAACGTGCTCGTGGGCGCCGACGCCCACCACCGCACCGCCGTCATCGCCGGCTCGCTGCACATCGGGCCGCACCGCCGGGAGGAACGCGAGGCGCGGGCCCGGGGGCTCGAGCTGCTCGACCTGGTGGGCATCGGGCGGCGGGCGGAAGACCTGGCCCGCAACCTGCCCTACGGCGACCAGCGCCGGCTCGAGATCGCCCGGGCGCTGGCCACCCGACCCAAGCTGCTGTGCCTCGACGAGCCGGCGGCCGGCTTCAACCCGGCCGAGAAGCTCGCGCTGATGGCGCTCATCCGCCGAGTTCGCGACGAGGGTTACACCGTGCTGCTCATCGAGCACGACATGGGCCTGGTGATGGGCGTCACTGATCGGATCGCGGTGCTCGACTTCGGACGCAAGATCGCCGAAGGGCCGCCGGCCGAGATCCGCACCAACCCCGACGTCATCCGGGCCTACCTGGGAGCGCCAGCGGATGCTTCTTGAGGTTCGCGACCTCCACGTCTTCTACGGGCGGATCGAGGCGATCAAGGGCATCTCCCTCACCGTCGAAGAAGGCGAGGTCGTCACGCTCATCGGCGCCAACGGTGCCGGCAAGACCACCACCATGAAGGCCATCTCGGGCGTGCGCCCCGTGGCCCAGGGCGAGATGCGCTTCGCCGGCCAGGATCTGGCGCGCGTGCCCGCCCATCGCCGGGTCGAGTTGGGCATCAGCCAGGCGCCCGAGGGGCGACGAGTGTTCCCCGGCATGACCGTGCTCGAGAACCTCGACATGGGCTGCTACGCGCTGAAGCGCCGCTCGGGCGAGGACCTGGAGCGGGTTTTCGACCTGTTCCCCCGGCTGCGGGAACGGCGGGACCAACCAGGCGGCACGCTGTCGGGCGGCGAGCAGCAGATGCTGGCCATCGGCCGGGCGCTCATGGCCCGGCCCCGGTTGCTGTTGCTCGACGAGCCGTCCATGGGCCTGGCGCCGATGCTCATCGCCCAGATCTTCTCGATCATCGGCGAGATCAACGAGCAGGGCACCACCGTGCTGCTGGTCGAGCAGAACGCCGCCCAGGCCCTCCAGCGGGCCCACCGGGCCTACGTGCTGGAGACCGGGCGCATCGTGAAGGAAGGCAGCGGCGCCGACCTGCTCGACGACGAGGCCGTGCGCAACGCCTACCTCGGCGGCGACATCACCTGAGCGGACCGGCGCTCCGGGCGCGCGCTACAACATCGCCGTGGCCACCGCGACCCCGAGCCCCACGCCGAACCCGAACGCCTTGAAGTTCACCCTCGACGTGACGCTGCCCGCCATGATCAACGTGGCCTCGGCGTCAGAGGCGACGACCACCTTCGAGCAGGCGGTGTTCGCCGCGCCCGGCGTGGCCAACCTGTTCGGGGTCAACGACTTCGTCACCGTCACCCGCCGCCCCGACGCCGACTGGGACCCGATCATCGCCGCCGTCACCGCCGCCGCCGCCGAGCTCTGAGCGCGCCACCGGCGCCCGGGTCACCAGGTCGAGGCGCAGCGCCGCCACCCACACGAGCACGGCCCCCAGCACGTGCCCGCCCACCAGCAGCGGGGGCACGCCGCTGAAGTACTGGACGTAGCCGATGGCCGCCTGCGCCACGGCGGCCAGCAGGAACAGCTCGAGGGCGTGGCCGACGACGGCGGGCGCCCGGCGGCGGCGCACGGCCTGGTCGAGCAGCACCAGGGTCACGGCCAACAGCACCATGACGATGACGCCGTGTACCCGGGCGACGCTCTCGATGTCGAACCCGAAGCGCCGGACGTCCTCGTCGCCCCCGTGCGGGCCGCTGCCGGTTACGACGGTGCCGGCCACGATGGCGGCGGCGGTGAGCACGACGACCACCCGGGCCAGGGTGGCGACGGCCGGGGTCACCAGCGAGCGCCGGGGGCCGTCGGGCCGCCCGGCCCGGTGGTGCAGCACCACGGCGATCCCGATGAGCACCATCGACAGCACGAGGTGGCCCTGGACGGCGGCCGGGTGCAGGTCGACCCGCACGGTGATGCCGCCCAGCACGATCTGGGCCAGCACGCCGGCCACCAGGCCGAGCGACAGCCACGTGAGGTCCCGCCGGCGGGGCACCCGTATCAGCGATCCGAGCACGGCCAGGATCACGGCCGCCGACACCAGACCGGTGATGGTGCGGTTGACGAACTCCACCAGGGCGTGGAACTCGAGCGGCGCCACCAGCCTGTCCTTCTCGCAGGCGGGCCAGTCCGAGCACCCCAGCCCCGAGCCGGTGAGGCGCACCGCCGCGCCGGTGACGGTGATGAAGCCGTTGGCCAGGAGAGCGCCGAAGGTGATCCGCCGGTAGGCGGCGGGCGTCAGGGAGAGCCGCATCGTCACCTTGACGCTAGAGGCTGGCCCCGCCGCGTCAGTGGCGGATGTGCATGCCGCCGTCGACCACGAGCACGGCGCCGTTCATGAAGCTGGACGCCGGCAGCACGAACCCGAGGGTGCCGTGGGCGACCTCCTCGGGGTCGCCGTAACGCCGCAGCGGTACCCGGCGGCGGGCGTACTGCGCCTTTTCCTCCTCGGGGATGTCGGCCGTCATGGCCGTGCGGATCGGCCCCGGGCAGATGGCGTTGAAGGTCACGCCGGTGCGGCCCAGCTCGACGGCCAGGCTCCGCGTGAGCCCGATGACGCCGTGCTTGCTGGCCGTGTAGGCCGACAGCCCGGCGGTGGCCATCAGCCCCTCGGTGGAGGCGATGTTCACCACCCGCCCCTCGCCCGAGGCCTGCAGGTGGGGCAGGGCCGCCCGCACCAGACGTACCTGGGCCGTGAGGTTGACGTCGAGGGTGTGGCGCCAGGCGTCCTCGAACTCGGGCTCGGGCAGGTCGGCCCCCGAGGGCCCGCCCACCCCGGCGTTGTTCACCAGGATGTCGAGCCCGCCGAAGCGGGCCACCACGTCGTCCACCAGGCGGTGGATGGCGGCCGGGTCGGCCACGTCGCACACGAAGCTCGCGGCCGCATCCGCCCCGTGCGCACCGACGATCTCGTCCACCACCGCCTGCACCCGGTGCGCGCCGAGGTCGACCACGGCCACCCGCGCGCCCTCGTCGGCGAACAGGTGGGCCGTCGCCCGGCCCATGCCGCTGGCCGCGCCGGTGACCACGGCGACCTTGCCGGCGATCGAGCGGGACAGACGCGTGAGCGGTGGCATCACAGCACCCCCTGCAGACGGGCGGCCTCGAGCGTGTTCTCCAGCAGGCAGGCCGGCGTCATCGCTCCCGTGCCGCCGGGCATCGGCGTCAGCCAGCCGGCCACGTCGGCCACCGCCGGGTCGACATCGCCCACGATGCCGGCGTCGCTCCGGGAGATGCCCACGTCCAGCACCGCCGCGCCGGGGCGGACGTGGGCGGGGGTGATGATCCTGGCCACCCCGACGGCGGCCACGAGGATGTCGGCCGTGCGGCACAGCTCGACCAGGTCGGGCGTGCGGGAGTGGGCGACGGTGACGGTGGCGTCGGTGCCCTTGGCCGCCAGCAGCAACGACGTCGGCAGGCCCACCAGCAGCGATCGCCCCATCACCACCGCCCGCTTCCCGGCGACGGGCACGCTGTAGGCCTCGAGCAGCTTCATGATCCCCTTGGGCGTGCACGGCACGAGAGCCGGACGCCCCTGCACGAGCCGGCCCAGGCTGGCGGCGGTGAGCCCGTCGACGTCCTTCACCGCGGGGATGAGCTCGAGCACGGGCGGGGCGTCGAGGCCGGCGGGCAGCGGGAGCTGCACGAGGATCCCGTGCACCTCGGGGTCGTCGGCCAGGTCGCGCACCACCGCCTCCACCTCGACCTGGGCCGCGTCGGCGGGCAGGCCCACGTGGCGGCTGCCCATGCCCACGGCCTCGGCCTGGCGCTGCTTGGCGGCCACGTAGCGCTGGCTGGGCGCGTCGTCGCCCACCAGCACCGTCGCCAGGCACACCGGCGGGAAGCCGGCGGCTTCGAGCCGGGCCTTCACCCCGGCCCGCACCTGCTCGGCCAGGGCCCGGCCGTCCATCGCCACGGCGGTCACCGGGCCATCCCCACGCGGGCTCTCGGCAACCCCGCATAGCCCCGCGCCACCATGGCCACGAACGCGTGGACGGCGTGCTCGTGGCGCCCGAGCGGCCCGGGCACGTAGGCGGGCGAGGCCACCGCCCGCTGCACGCTCTCCACCGCCGCCCAGTCCTGGCGGTTCACCAGGTCCCAGAAGTCGACGGCGTAGGCGGGGTCGAACCCGGGCCGGTCGAGCGCCGCCGGCGGGAACAGCCACTGGCAGTCGACCCGGCACGAGGTCGGCGTGACGGGCTCGACCCGGTGGGTCAGCACGTAGTCGGGGTGGGCCGAGATGAGCAGGTCGGGGAACAGCCCGACGTAGGTGACGGTGCGCCGCTCGCGTTCCGGCAACCCGTCCATGACGACACCTCCCGAGCGACCGTCGAGGCTCATCGTCTCGGCCCCGTCGTCGAGGTCCATGGTGCCGCCCACCCACGCCCCGCCCTGCTGGTTGGCGCCCGAGTCGGCCACCGTCACCCGGCACAGCTCGGGGTGGATGGACGGGCAGTGGTAGCACTCCTGGTAGTTCTCGTGGACGAGCTTCCAGTTGGCGGCCAGGTCGTAACGGTGGGTGGCCACCGGCACGAGGCTTTCGAGGGGCCACGGCGCCAACAGGTCCACCAGCGCGCCGGCGTGCTCGGCGGCGTCGAACGGCGGGGCGTCGCCCGAGACATTGACGAACACCCATCCGCCCCACTCGTGGTGGCGCAGGCGCACCAGCCCGAGCTCCGCCGCGTCCAGCGGGCCGAAGCGGGGGGCCGCTCGCATCCTGCCGTCCAGCCCGTACGACCAGGCGTGGTAGGGGCACACGATGCGCAGGCGCGTGGCCGTCGCCCCGCACGGCAGCAGCTCGTGGCCGCGGTGGCGGCAGATGTTGGCGAAGGCGCGCAGCGGGCCATCGACATCCCGCACCAGCAGCACGCCGGTGGTGCCCACGCGCGTGGCGTGCTGGGCGCCCGCCTCGGCCACCAGGTCACGGCGGCCGGCGCACACCCACCCGCGATCGAAGAAGTGGTCCTGCTCCCAGGCGGCCACGGCCGGGTCGACGTAGGCGGCCCCCGGCAGCATGCGGCTCGCGCCGAACGGGGCCAGGGCTCGCGCCACCGCGCCGGCATCGAGAGGAGCGGTGGCGGAGGGCGGCACGGGTGCCGACGATAGGGTCCGCTGCCGGTGAGCATGAAGCGGACCACCGTGGCCGAGCGGCGGGCCGACATCCTGGAGACCACGTGTTCGGTCGTGATCGAGCGGGGGTTCGCCGGCACCCGGGTGGCCGACGTGGCCAACCGGCTCGGTATCTCCACCGGGCTCGTGCACTACCACTTCGAGTCCAAGGACCAGCTGCTGGCCGAGGCGTTCGCCCACGCGGCTGCGAGCGACCTGGCCCGCCTGGCCGCCGAGGTCGACCGTGAGGCGCCGGCGGTCGACAAGCTCGACCGCCTGTTCGCCCTCGACCTCCCCCCGGCCCAGGACGAGGTGGCCGAGCGGGGCTGGGTGCTGTGGATCGACGGCTGGGGCGAGGCGCTGCGCAACCCCGAGCTGAAGCGCATCAGCCAACAGCTCGACGTGCGCTGGAAGGAAGGGCTGGAGGAGGTGATCCGCCAGGGTGCGCGCGCGGGCGAGTTCGCCTGCCCCGACCCGTCGGCCACCGCCTGGCGCCTGGCCGCCCTGCTCGACGGCCTCGGCGTGCAGCTCACGGTGCACGAGGGCACCGTGTCGCGCGACCAGCTGCTCGAGTGGGTGCGGGCCACCGCCTGTGCCGAGCTCGGCCTCCCGGCCGACGCCTTCACGTCGGCGCGGCGCGAGCGTGGCCCTCGCCACCGCTGACGACGTCGGTGCCGGCCGTCGCCGTCGGCGGCCGGCGGTCGACCCCGGCCTGGCCGTCGTCATTGCGGCCGCCGTGTTGTGGGCGGTGGTGTTCGGGCGCCTGGTGCTGCTGCGCCACGCCCGCTTCCGCACCATCGACTTCGACCTGGCCATCCACGACCAGTCGATCTGGTTGCTCAGCCGCTTCGCCGACTTCAGCACCGTGCGCGGTCTGCCCGTGTTCGGCCACCACGCCAGCTTCGGCTACTTCGCCTTGGTCCCCTTCTACTGGCTGGGCGCGGGGCCCAACTTCCTGAACCTGGTGCAGGTCGGCGCCCTGGCCGCCAGCGCCATCCCGATCTACCTCCTCGCCCGCCACCGGCTGCGCTCGCCGGTCGCTCCGTGCCTGCTCGCCCTGGCCTGGCTGGCCCAGCCGCCGCTGCAGTGGTTCGCGTGGGAGACCTTCCACCCCGAGGTGCTGGCCATCCCGCTCCTGCTGTGGGCCTACCTGTGCGCCGACCGCGACCGCACCGGCTGGTACTGGGTGCTGGTCGTCGCCGCCCTGGCCCAGAAGGAGGACGTGGCCCTGGCGGTGGTCATGATCGGCCTGCTGCTGGTGATCCGCCGCCGCCGGCGCCTGGGCCTGGCCACCATGGCGGTGGCGGCGGGATGGTTCGCGGTGACGGCGCTGTGGCTGGTGCCCGCCCTGGCCGGCGGAAAGACCGTGTACGGGCCGCTCTACGGCGACCTCGGCGACAGCCCCGGGGAGGTGGCCCGCACCGCCCTCACCGACCCGACCCGCGTCGTGGACCGCCTGGCCGACAACGACGCCCTCGGCTACGCCCAGGGCCTGCTCGTCCCGGTGGCCTACACGCCGCTGGCCGCCCCCGAGGCCCTGGCCGTCGGCCTCCCCCAGGCGCTCACCAACCTGCTCACCGTCGCCAACTTCACCTGGGACCTGAAGTACCACTACCAGGCCCTGCCCATGGTCGGCATCGGCCTGGGGATGATCGAGGGTGTCGCCCGCCTGGCCCGCCTGCCCCGGCGCAGGCGACGGGCGGCCGTCGGCACGGCCCTGGCGGCCGTCGTGCTGATGTGCGGCCTGTGGGCCACCCGCTCGTCGGGGCCTTCACCGTGGGGCGAGGCCTACACCAAGGGCTACTGGCCCCTCGCCCGCCCGCCCGACCAGACGGTTCGTGACGAGGCCCTCCGCCTCATCGGCCCCGACGACGGCGTGTCGGTCGATTACTGGATGACTCCGCACGTGGCCCACCGGCGCATCGCCTACACCTTCCCCAACCCGTGGCTGGGCAAGAATTACGGCACCTCCCCCGACGCCCACGGCGACCCCGCCCAGGTGCGGTGGCTGGTGCTCGACCTCGCCCTCGTCACCTCGCCGGCCGAGCGCCAGGTCTACGACCGGCTCATCGCCAGTGGCGAGTTCACCGTGCGCCTGCAGCAGGGCTCGGTGGTCGTCGCCGAACGCACCGCCCCGCCCCCCTGATCCCGCTTGCGTGACGCTTTCGGTGACCCCCTCACGAAAACCGTCACACAGGCGTGGCTTCGAGGACGCTCACCCCGGCGGCGGTGGCGGTGACGGCGTCGAGCCGGAAGCCGGCGGCCGCCAGCAGCGCCTCGAACTCCCGGGCGGTGCGCTCGCGGCCGCCCAGCAGCACGAGCATGTACAGGTCCATGGTGATGGCGGCGGGGTCGTCGGCGGCGCGCTCGGGCAGCACCGCCTCCACCACCACCAGCCGACCGTCCTCGCCCATCGCCCGCCGGCACGAGGCCAGCACCGTCTCCGCGGCCTCGTCGTCCCAGTCGTGGAGCACCCGCGACAGCAGGTACAGGTCGCCCCCTGCGGGCACCCCGGCGAAGAAGTCGCCCCCCACCAGTTCGCAGCGACCGGCCGCCGGTGACGTGGCCAGGCGGCCGCGGGCCTGCTCGATCGCCTCGGGGCGGTCGAACAGCACCCCACACACCCCCGGCGCCTGGGCCAGCAGCGCCTCCAGCAACACCCCGGCTCCTCCGCCGACGTCGATCACCCGGCGATGCCGGGTGACGTCGAGACAGGCGGCCACCGCGCCCGCCTCCCGGACGGCCCGTGCCCGCATCGACCCGTCGAAGGCGGCCCGCTCGTCGGGATGGTCGTCGAGGTACTCGAACAACGACATGCCCCTGGCCGCCTCGAACGGGATGCCCCCGCCGCCGACGCCGTCGAGCAGTGCTCCCGCACCGACGTAGTAGAGGGCGCCACGCGCCAGCACCGGACCGCGCTGGGAGCCCGGGCGGTCCGAGCGCAGGAGGTCGCCGATCGGCGTGAGGCCGAAGCCGCCGCCGTCCTCGACCAGCACGCCGGCGGCGGCCAGCCCCCGCAACACCCGGTGCAACGGGCCGGGCACTGCGCCCGTGGCGGTGGCGAGGTCGGCGCTGGTGCGCGGCCCCCGGGCGAGCAGGTCGGGCACGCCGAGGGTGGTGGCGACGTACAGCAGCTGGGTGCGCAGGAACCCGTCCATCAGCTCCACCAGCGCCCGTTGGGGATCGCTGGTGGAGGTCACGGCCGGATGGCGTAGAAGGCGTTGACCGGGTGGTCGATGTCGAGGTGCTCGAAGCGGGTGAACCCCGCGTCCTCGGCCAGCGAGCGGGCCTTGGATTCGGGCAACCCGAGCGTGCCCAGGCCGGCGCCGCCGGGCACCGACAGCGACGACGGCAGGCAGCTCACCAGGCTCATGCCGTACATGAGCGCCGCCATCGGGTTCTTGCGCAGGTTCTCCTCCAGGGTGTCGCGCGCCTTGATGTCGACCAGGAGCCACACGCCGTCGTCGGCGATCGCCTCGCGTATGGCCTTGGCCATACCCGCCGGATCGGGCATGTCGTGGAGGGCGTCGAAGATGGTGACGAGCGCGGCGCCCCGGTCGGTCGGCAGGCCCTCGGTGCGGGCGTCCACGAACCGGGCGTTGTCGAGCCCGGCTTCGGCCCGGGCCGCCTCGGCCCGGTCGAGGGCGTGGCGGGAGACGTCGTAGCCCACGAACGTCGAGTTCGGGAAGGCCGCCGCCATGAGCCGCACGGCCAGGCCCGACCCGCAGCCGACGTCGATGGCGGTGGCGCCCGCTTGCAGGCGCTCCACGATGCCGAGGGCGGGCAGGGCCACCGGCAGCAGATAGTGGCGGTGCCAGGTGGCGAAGCTGGCCTCCACGCCCGCTGCGCCCTCGGGCCCGCCGGCGTCGTAGTTGAACCCGCGGCCGGTGCGGAAGCTCTCGGGCAGGCGCTCGACCAGGTGCATCTGCACCGGGAAGCGCCGGAAGCTGCCCGCGCTGAACCACGGGCTGGCCTCGTCGGCCAGCACCGCCGCCGCTTCCGGCGACAGCGAGAAGCGCCCCTCGTCGTGGTTGAGCAGCTTGGCCGCCGTCTGCTGGTGGCACCACTCCCGGACCCACCGGGTGTCGAGGCCGGTGACGCCGGCCAACTCCTCGGGGCGCAGGGGACCCGCCGCCAGTGCCCGGTAGAGCCCGAGCTCGTCCCCGATGAAGACCTGGGCCGCGCTCAGCGCCCCCTGGAGGTGGGAGAAGAGCTGGAACTGGAATGCCTTGGCGCGGTCGGCGTCGATCTCACCCGTCTGGCTCACAGGCCGAGCGTACGTCGGCGCAAAAGTTGCAATTCTCGATCAGACAGGTCAGCATTTACCGGTGCCGACCGAGACCGCCGCGTCCGCGGCCGCCGAACTGGCCGCCCTCGCTCCCGGCCTCGAGGCGGGCGGCCCCGGGGCCGTGCTGGGCTGGGCGGGTGAGCGCTTCGGCGCCGACCTGGTCGTGGCCGTGAGCTTCGAAGACGCCGTCCTCCCCCACCTGGTCGCCAGCCATGCGCCTCGGGCCCAGGTGATCATGCTCGACACCCAGTACCTGTTCGCCGAGACGGAGTGGTTCGCCCAGCGCCTCACCCGCCGGCTCGGCCTCAACCTGCGGGTCGTCCGCCCCACCGACGACGTGCAGCCCGACGACCGCTGGGAGACCGACGTCGAGGGCTGCTGCCATGTGCGCAAGGTCCTGCCGCTGGCGGCCGCGCTGGCGGGCAAGCCGGCGTGGGTCACGGGCGTGCGCCGGGCCGACGGCCCCACCCGGGCCGGGGTGCAGGTGGTGGAGTGGGATGCCGGTCGCTCGATGGTGAAGGTCAACCCGCTGGCGGCGTGGACCGACGAGGACCTGGCCGCCCACGTCGCCCAGCATGACCTACCCGCCCATCCGCTGGTGGCCAAGGGCTACACGTCCATCGGCTGCTGGCCCTGCACCCGGCCCGTCGCCCCCGGCGAGGACCGCCGCGCCGGTCGCTGGGCCGGCCTGGCCAAGACCGAGTGCGGGCTCCACCAGTGACCGTCGCGACCCTCGCGCTGTCCCACCTCGACGAGCTCGAGGCCGAGGCCATCACGATCATCCGTGAGGTCACGGCCGAGTGCGAACGGCCCGTGCTGCTGTTCTCGGGCGGCAAGGACTCCGCCGTCCTCGCCCACCTGGCCCTGCTCGCCTTCGCCCCTCAGCGCCTGCCGTTCCCGTTGCTGCACGTCGACACGGGCCACAACTTCCCCGAGGCCCTCGCCTACCGGGACGAGTTCGTGGCCCGGCACGGCATCCGCCTGCTGGTCGCCTCGGTCGAGGCCACCATCGCCGCCGGCAAGGTGCCCGACCCCGGGCCCGAAGGCAGCCGCAACCGTCTGCAGAGCGTCACGCTGCTCGACGCCCTGGCCGAGCACCGGGTCGACGTCGCCTTCGGCGGCGGCCGGCGCGACGAGGACCGGGCCCGGGCCAAGGAACGGGTGCTGAGCGTGCGCGACAGCTTCGGCCAGTGGGACCCGCGCCGCCAGCGCCCCGAGCCGTGGGCCCTGCTCAACGCCCACCTGCGCCCGGGCGAGCACCTGCGCGCCTTCCCGCTGTCGAACTGGACCGAGCTCGACGTGTGGCGCTACGTCGAGCGCGAGCGGGTCGAGCTGCCCTCGCTCTACTTCGCCCACTCGCGCCCGGTCGTGCGGCGCGACGGGATGCTGCTGGCCACCGGCGGCCCCATCGTCCCCCGTCCGGCCGAGGCGGTCGCGGTCGAGACCGTGCGCTACCGCACCGTGGGCGACATGAGCTGCACCGGCGCCGTGCGATCCACCGCCACCAGCGTGGCCGCCGTCGTGGCCGAGGTGGCCCGCGAACGCGTGTCCGAGCGGGGCGCCACCCGGGCCGACGACCAGGTCAGCGAGTCGGCCATGGAAGACCGCAAAAAGGAGGGCTACTTCTGATGAGTGCCCTCTCGGAGGCCGAGCTGGCCCAGGCCACCGACGCCCGCCGGCTGCGGGTCGCCACCAGCGGCTCGGTCGACGACGGCAAGTCGACCCTGATCGGCCGGCTGCTCTACGACGCCAAGAGCCTGTTCGACGACCATCTCGACGCCCTCGAGCGGGTCCGCAGCCGCACGGGCGCCGACGGGGTCGACCTCGCCCTGGTCACCGACGGCCTGCGGGCCGAGCGCGAGCAGGGCATCACCATCGACGTCGCCTACCGCTACTTCGCCACCCCCCACCGTTCGTTCGTGCTGGCCGACGTGCCCGGCCACGTGCAGTACACGGCCAACATGGTCACCGGCGCGTCGGTGTCCGACGTGGCCCTCGTCCTGGTCGACGCCGCGCGGGGCGTGGTCGACCAGACCCGTCGGCACCTCGCCGTGGCCGCCCTCCTGCGGCTGCCGGCGGTGGTGGTCGTCATCAACAAGATGGACCTGGTCGGCTGGGACCCGGCCGTGTTCGCCCGCCTCACCGCCGAGGTGCACGCCGTGCTCGACGGCCTGGGCGCCCGCCCCCAACTGCACGTCGTACCGGTGTCGGCCCTGCACGGCGACAACGTGGTCGCGCCCTCGGGCCGGACGCCCTGGTACGACGGGCCCCCGCTGCTCGAGCGGTTGGAGGGGCTGGAGCTCGACCCCGCCCCCAACGGCACCGGTGCGCGCCTGGCCGTGCAACTCGTGCTGCGCACCGGCGACGGTCGCGCCCTGGCCGGCCAGCTGGCCGGTGCCCCGCTGGCGGTGGGCGACGAGGTGGTGGCGTGGCCCGCCGGTCTGCGCACCCGGGTGCGGTCGCTGGCCGTCGCCGGGCGCCCGGCCCTGGAA
>JBIOZN010000157.1:0-4301 GCA_044871175.1 Acidimicrobiales bacterium
AGCGATGACGAGTACCTCCGACCCAGCCGATAGGGAGCGTTCGCAAGATCGGATCGACGACGATCGCCGCAGAAATGGCGACGGCGCCGGTGGAAGCGGAGCCGTGGCCGACGGCCCCACGGCGAGCTGCTTCTTCGCAGAGACGGCTGGCCTTAGCGGGACCCGAATGTACCCGAGAGCGGAAGGAGTGGGATTCGAACCCACGGAGGCCCGAAGACCTCAACGGCTTTCGAGGCCGTCCCATTCGTCCGCTCTGGCATCCTTCCGGCCGGGCACCCTAGCGGCGGTGAAGAACGCTTTGAGGAGCGCTTCGGCCTCGTCGGCGCGTACGCCGAAGGTGAGCGCGGGGTTGTGGTTGAGGCGGGGGTCGGCGGCCACGTTGTAGAGCGAGCCCAGCGCGCCCGCCTTGAGGTCGGCGGCCCCGAACACCACGTGACCCACACGGGCGGCGACGGCCGCGCCGGCGCACATGACACAGGGCTCCAGGGTCACGACGAGCGTGCAGGCGTCGAGCCGCCAGGTCCCTAGGACGCCGGCGGCGTCGCGCAGGGCGAGGACTTCGGCGTGGGCGGTGGGGTCGCCGACTCGCTCGCGCTCGTTGTGGCGACGGGCGATCACGGCGCCGTGGTGGAGCACCACGGCCCCCACGGGCACGTCACCGTGGGCCATGGCGGCACGCGCCTCGTCGAGGGCGACCCCCATGGCCTCGTCGTGATCGACCCCACCGGGAGCGTCGGCGGCGGCGTCCGAACCAGCGTCCATGGCGGAGGGAGTGGGATTCGAACCCACGGTGGGTTGCCCCACACACGCTCTCCAGGCGTGCCGATTCGTCCGCTCTCGCATCCCTCCCGAGGTGCGCGACGAGGGTAGTCGAGGCTCTCCCGAGGGCCACCGCCGCTAGAATGCCTTCGCCCGTCGGCTGAGGTGGCGGTCGGGTCCTGTGCGACGGCAGTCCGTGAACCAGGTCAGGGCCGGGAGGCAGCAGCCTTCAGCGGAGCCTGCCGTGTGCCGCAGATCGCCTGGCCGCCGCCTCCGCCGACGGGAACCCGTCCGCTGGGGCCTGTCCGCCGGACGGCCGCCACATCCCGACAGTCCGTCGCGGCCGCCCAGCCAACCGTGTGACACCCCCTCGGTAGGCTCGCAGCGATGGCCTACCAGTCCCTCTACCGGCGCTACCGGCCCCGCCGCTTCGGGGAGCTGCGCGGCCAAGAGCATGTGGTCCGCTCGCTGCGCGGCGCCGTGCGGGACGACCGGGTCGGCCACGCCTACCTGTTCAGCGGTCCGCGGGGCACGGGGAAGACGTCCACCGCCCGCATCCTGGCCAAGGTCCTCAACTGCGAACGGCCCGTCGAGGGCGAGCCGTGCTGCGCCTGCGACTCGTGCCTGGCCGTCGAGGCGGGCACCAGCTACGACGTCCACGAGCTCGACGCCGCCTCCAACAACGGCGTCGACGCCATGCGGGATCTCATCGACAAGGCCGCCCTGGGCACGCCGGGGCGCACCAAGGTGTACATCCTCGACGAGGTCCACATGCTGTCCAAGGCGGCCGAGGCGGCCCTGCTCAAGACCCTGGAGGAGCCGCCCGCCCACGTCGTGTTCGTGCTCGCCACCACCGACCCCCAGCGCATCAGCCCCACCATCAAGAGCCGCACGCAGCATTTCGAGTTCCACCTCCTGGCCCCCGACGTCCTGGCCGACTACGTGCGCCAGGTCGTCGCCGACGCCAAGCTCGACGTCACCGACGAGGCGGTGGAAGCGGTCGTGCGCCTGGGCGCCGGGTCGGCGCGCGACACCCTGTCGGCGCTCGACCAGGTCGTCGCCGCCGGCGGGATCGTGGAGGCCGACGATCCCATCGACGACATCGTGGAGGCTTTGGCCGGGCGCGACACGGCCCGGGCGTTGACCGCCCTGGCGGCCGCCACCGCGGCCGGGCGCGACGCCCGCGGCGTGGCCGACCGCCTCATTGCCCAGTTGCGGGACGGCTTCTTGTCGCTCATGGCCCCCGAGCTCGTGCCACTGCCCGAGGCGATCGCCGCCCGCGTCGCCGACCAGGCCCACCGCCTGGGTGCGGGGGGGCTCGTGCGGGCGATGGAAGCCCTCGGCGAGATCCTGGTCGAGTTCCGCCACGCCCCCGACCCCCGGTTGCTGCTCGACGTCGTCCTCGTCAAGCTCACCAACCCCGCCGCCGACGCCAGCCCGGCCGCCCTGCTCGAGCGCATCGAGCGGCTGGAGGCGACGCTCGCCGGCACCCCCGGCAACTCGGCCCCCGATGCCCCGCCGACCGCCGCCGTCCCCGGTTCCCGCCCGGTGCTCGGTGGTGCCCGCTCCCGGCCCCCTGCCGCCGTCGCGCCCACCACGCCGTCGGTGCCCGGCGCGCCGACCACGCCCAGCACGCCGACCACATCCGCACCGTCCAGCACGCCGGCAGCGTCGGCCCGCGACGCGTCCGCCGGCCACGGGGCCAGCGGCACCGGGGGGCCCGGCAGCGGCGGCCTGCCCGGCGTCGACGAGCTTCAGCAGGCGTGGCCCGAGCGCGTGCTGTCGCGCGTCAAGCCGCTCGTCCGGGTCATGTACAGCAGCGGCCACCTCGTCGGCGCCGACGACGGCGCGGCCGTCATCGCCCTGCCCAACAGCCACCACCGCGACCGGTGCGAGCCGCACCGCCCCGAAGTCGAAGCCGCCCTGGCCGCCCACTTCGGTCGCCCCGTCCCGGTGCGGCTCACCGTCCAGGGCGGCGACGCGGGCGCCGACGGCCACCCCGATGCCGATGTCGACGACCTCGTGGATGCCGGGCCCGAGGCCGCCGACGACCCCATCGCCCGGGTCACGGCCGCCTTCCCGGGCGCCCAACTGCTCGACGACGCCGGTACCGACACCGTCTCCCGGGGAGCCAGCCGATGAGCGAGCCCTTCGACCTCGACGCCCTGATGCAACAGGCCCTGGCCATGCAACAGCAGGTGCTCGACGCCCAAGAGCGAGCGGCCGACACCGAGGTCGAGGGCTCGGCCGGCGGCGGCTCGGTCACCGTCACGATGACCGGTGCAGGCGAGGTGCGGGCCGTACGCATCGCCCCCGAGGTCGTCGACCCCGAAGATGTCGAGCTGCTCGAAGACCTGGTGCTGGCCGCCTTCCGCGACGCCGGCCAGCGGGTGGCCGAGCTGCAGGCCAAGGCCCTGGGGGGCATGAGCGGGCTGGCCCAGCTCGGGGGCCTGGCCGATCTCGGCGGCCTCACCGGAGCGATCGGCGGCCTCACGGGAGCCCCCGGCGGCCCGGGCCCCGACGCGCTGGCCGGGCCCGGCTCCCTCGACGCTCCGTCGAGAGAGGAGCCACCCGACAACCCGTGACCACCTATGCCGGGCCCGTGCAGGCCCTCATCGACGAGCTCGGCCGTCTGCCCGGCATCGGGCCGAAGTCGGCCCAGCGCATCGCCTTCCACCTGCTCAAGCTGGCCGACGAAGACGTCGCCCGCCTGGCCCATGCCATCACCGAGGCCAAGGCCAAAGTCGTGTTCTGCCAGCGCTGCGGCAACGTCAGCGACGCCGCCGAGTGCGCCATCTGCACCGACGACCGGCGCGACGCCACGGTCGTCTGCGTGGTCGAAGAGGCGCGCGACCTGGTCGCCGTCGAGAAGACGGGTGAGTACCGGGGCCGCTACCACGTGCTCCAGGGCGCCATCAGCCCCATCGACGGGATCGGGCCCGACCAGCTCAAGGTCCGCGAGCTGCTGGCCCGGCTCGAACCCGAAGGCGTGCGGGAGGTGATCCTCAGCACGAACCCCAACATCGAGGGCGAAGCCACCGCCCTCTACCTGGCGCGCCTCCTCAAGCCCCTGGGCGTGCGCGTCACCCGCATCGCCAGCGGCCTGCCCGTGGGCGGCGACCTCGAATACGCCGACGAGCTCACCCTGGGCCGGGCCCTCGAAGGCCGCCGCGACGTCTGAGCGTCGGCCCCCGGCGGCGAGTTGCGAACGCACGTCCGCCGGCCCGAGCCTCGGCGCCGTCTCCGCCACATCCGGCGCAATTCGCGCCGAGAGCCCTTCCCGGGACCGGCCCGTTTGGCCGGCCCGGGCGGAGATCATCCCGGGGTGCCGCCGTACGACCGGGTCTGCGGGCGGAAGTGACCCGCTCGATCGACGGCACCCCGGGGACCAATGCACCCGTGCGGGGGAGGAGGGCACGGGCTGCCTTGTTGCGGTCACATTACAGATGTGACGGCGCGGCGCAAAGCCCTGGTGAGGGATTTCAACCGAAAAGCGCCAGGGGCAGCGCGGCCAGCCCACGCAGGGTGATGCGGTCACTCCA
>JBIOZN010000158.1:0-6878 GCA_044871175.1 Acidimicrobiales bacterium
CTTCGACGACCCCGCCCGGCGCCAACGCCATCTCGTCCACCAACTCGAGCAGCTCGGCTACCGCGTGACCCTGGAACCCAGCGCCGCCTGACAGCACCGTTCCACGGGCCCACGACCCTGCTGCCGCGTGAGCACGTCGTTCCACGGGTCCAACAGAACTTCGTGACACCCCTTCGTCATGCTGGGCGCCATGGACGAGATCAGCACCATGGAAGAAGACAACCGCCGGTCACCCCGCACTCGGGGACGGGTGAGTGAGCTCGCCGCCGTCGCCGCCCGGCAACACGGCTGCTTCACCGACGAGCAGGCCGACGCTGCCGGGCACACGCGCCGGGCGCGCCAGCGGCGCCTGACCGACGGCACTTGGGTCCGGTTGGGTCCCACCACACTGCGCGCCGCCACCTCACCGCTGACGTGGAAGATGCGCCTTCGGGCGGGGTTGCTCGATCTGGGCCCCGGCGCCCACGTCGCCATGCACAGCGCCGCCGCCCTGTACGGAACGGAGGGCTTCCCTGAACGTTCCGTCGACCTGCTCGTGCTGCGCGAGCATCGTGGGCGCAGCATTGACGGCGTCGTTCACTCGACCGGCGACCTCCCCCAGATCGACAAGTTCACCTTCGAGGGCTTCCCGGTTACCAGCGCCGCCCGCACAATCATCGACCTGGCGCGCTGTGTCACCCGCCCAGAACTCGAACGGCTCGTCGACCATGCCGTCCGCAGCGGGCTGGTGTCGCCCGACTTCCTGCGCAAGCGGCTCGAGCACCTCCGTGGACCGGGCCGAGTCGGAGTGGGTGTGCTCGACGACGTCCTCGTCGACACCGGTGGGCACTCGTTCCTCGAACGGGCCTTTCTCAAGCTCATCCGCGAGGCTGGCCTTCCAGCGCCCCGGTGCCAAGTCATCCTCCGCCGCGACGGCCGGCACGTCGCTCGGGTCGACTTCTCGTTCGACCCCCTCCCCGTCGTCGTCGAGGTGATGGGGCGCCGGGGCCACGCCTCTGAGTCCGAGCGGGACCGGGATGCGCAGCGCCAGGCCGAGATCGCCGCCCTCGGGCGCATCCTCGTGCCCTTCACGTCGAACCACGTCTTCCGGGAGCCGGCCTGGGTGGTCGATCGTCTGCGCGCCGTGCTCGACGGCTCGGCCCAGTCGCTTCAGTCAGGGATTTGCACCTAGGGGCGCCAGGGCCACGGGCGGGGCGGCGGCGCCAGGGCCACGGGCGGGGCGGCGGCACCGGCCTCAGTGGGTCAGGTGGGGGGCGCAGAGGTCGTCGTACTCGGCGAGCTCGATGGCGTCCCGGTTCTCGTAGGTGACGGGGTTGGTCGGGTCGACCTGCAGCTTGTACGTGCGGAATGTCATCTCCAGCGCATCGAACGCCAGGATGCGCCCGATCAGCGGGTCGCCGATGTCCAGCAGCAGTTTGATGGCCTCGAGCGCCTGCAGTGACCCGATGATGCCCGGCAGCACGCCGAGCACACCCGCCTCCGCACACGACGGGGCCAGCTCGGCGGGCGGGGGCTCGGGCACCATGTCCCGGTAGTTCGGCCCGCACCGGGGGTCGAACACCGTGACCATCCCCTCGAACCGGAAGATCGACCCGTGCACGACGGGGATCCCCAACTTCACCGACGCGTCGTTGAGCAGGTAGCGGACCGGGAAGTTGTCGGCGCCGTCCACCACCACGTCGTAGTCGGACAGCAGCGACAGCACGTTGTCGGCCGACAAGCGGGTGTCGTAGGTGACCACGTTGACGTCGGGGTTCATGAGGGTGAGCGTCTTCTTGGCCGAGTCGACCTTGCGCTCGCCGATGCGGTCGGTGTTGTGCAGGATCTGGCGCTGCAGGTTGGACTCGTCGACCTCGTCCATGTCGACGATCCCGATCGTGCCCACGCCCGCGGCGGCCAGGTACAGGGCCGCCGGTGAGCCGAGCCCGCCCGCCCCCAGCAGCAGCACCCGACTCGCCAGCAGCTTCGCCTGACCGGCCACGCCCACCTCGGGCAACAGCAGGTGCCGCTGGTAGCGGTTGGACTGCTCGGCCGACAGCGTGACCGGCTTGGTCCACGCCCGCCCCTCGTCCTTCCACTTGCCGAACCCGCCCGCCACCGAGACCACGTCGGTGTACCCGAGCTCGCCCAGCGTCTTGGCCGCGAACGCCGACCGGGCGCCGCCTGCGCAGTACACGATGACCGGCGCGTCGTGGTGGGGCACCCGGGCCTCGACCTGGCTCTCCAGGAACCCCCGCGGGATGTGCAGCGCCCCGGGCAACGCCCCCTGCGCGTACTCGTCGGCCTCGCGCACGTCGAGCACCACCGTGCCCGGCTGGGACCGAGCCTCATCGGCCGTCGCCGTGTCGACCTCGCGAATCTCGGACTTGGTCTGGGCCAGCAGGTCACGGAAGCTCGCCATGGGCGAAAGGCTACCGGTGCGGTCGGGTTTCGATTCGCCGATGCGCCTGCCAGGGTGACACGCATGCGCTCGGTGCGCGCGCGGCGCTGGTGGCGTTGGCTCGTGGTGGGCGGCGGGGTGGCGGCGCTGCTCGCCCTGCCCGCCGTCGTGCGCGCCTGGCCGGTCGACGCCCAAGCCGTCGCCCCCGCCGACCTGGCCGCCCGCATCGCCGCCTCGGCCACCCAGCCCTACAGCGGCACGGTGACCGCCCGTGGTGGTCTCGCCCTGCCCGACCTCCCCGGAGCCAGGGACCAGGCCGACCTGTTCGGCTCCGCCTCCCGACTCCGCGTCTGGTACCGCAGCCCGACGGCCTGGCGAGTCGACCAGCTCAACCGCGTCGGGGAGATCGACACCTACGCCAGCCGCGGCCGCATCTCCATCTGGGACTCCGGGCGGCGCCTGGTGCGCCACATCGACGACGAGCCCGAGCTCCGCCTGCCCCGCGCCGCCGACCTCCCTCCGCCCGAGCTGGCCCGCCGCCTGCTCGCCGGCGCCGCCCCTGGCGAGCTCCAGACGCTCACTCCCGTCCGGGTGGCCAACCACGCCGCCCCGGGCGTGCGGATCGTGCCCGCCGACCCCGCCAGCACCGTCGCCACCATCGACATCTGGGCTGACGCCGACACCGGCCTCGCCCTGCGCGTGGCGGTCGTGCCCAAGGGCACCGATGTCCCCATCCTGGAGACCCGCTTCCTGGAAGTCTCCCTGAGCGCGCCCGACGCCGACACCGTCCGCCTCGACCCGCCCGCGGGCGTCCGCCAGCGCAGCGAGGGGGCCGACGACCCCGTCGCCGAGATCGGCCGGCGCTCCCAGCTCCGCCTCCCCCGCCAGGTCGCCGGGCTCCCCCGCACGAGCACCCAGACCACCGGCGCAGCCCTCTACGGCCACGGCTTCACCCAGGTGCTCGTCGTGGCCCTCCCCGGAACCTTCGGCCGCGGCCTCCTGCCCGCCACCGATCGGCCCTGGGGCGGCCCGGCCCGCGTGCTCACCACTCCGCTCGTCAACGCCATGGGCTTCACCGCCGGCGGCACCACATACGTCGTCGCGGGCGCCGTCACCGTAGAAGAGCTCGACCGCATCGCCGCGGCGATCTCGACCCCCACACCATGACCACCGTCATCCGCACCGAAGGCCTGACCAAGCGCTTCGGCCGCCTGGCCGCCGTCGACGGCATCGACCTCGACGTACACGAAGGCGACCTGTTCGGCTTCCTCGGTCCCAACGGCTCGGGTAAGACGACGACGATCCGCATGCTGCTGGGCCTCGTCTTCCCCACCTCGGGGCGGGTCGAGCTCCTCGGCCAGGCCGTCCCCCGCCATGCCCGTGACGTGCTCGGCCAGGTCGGCGCCCTCGTGGAAGGACCCGGCTTCTACCCCACCCTGTCGGGCCGCCGGAACCTGGCCCTGCTCGACGCCGCCCACCCCCGCACCGGCGCCCGCCGCACGCGCCGGCGCCGCATCCACGACGCCCTCGAGCAGGTCGGCCTGGCCGGCATCGACCGCCGTCCGGTGCGCTCGTACTCGACGGGCATGCGCCAGCGGCTCGGCCTGGCCGCCGCCCTCGTGCGCCGCCCCCGCCTGCTCGTGCTCGACGAGCCCACCAACGGCCTCGACCCCCAGGGCATCCACGAGATGCGGTCGCTGTTCGTCGACCTCGTGGCCGGCGGCACGACCGTGCTGCTGTCGAGCCACCTGCTGGGCGAGGTCGAGATGATCTGCACCCGGGCGGCGATGATGGCCGCGGGCAGGCTCGTCGCCCAGGACCGGGTCGACCGCCTGCTCGCCCCCACGGGCCGGGTCATCGTCGACACGCCCGACCCCGACACCGCCCTGGCCGTCCTGGGCCTCGCCCCGCCTACCGTCGAGCGCGTCGGCCCCCGCCTCAGCATCCATCTCAACGGCCGGGCGCCCGAGGAGCTGAACGCCGCCCTCGTCACCGCCGGTGTTCCGGTGCGCCAACTGGTCGTCGAGCGCCGCACGCTGGAGGACGCCTTCCTCACCCTCACCGGAGGCAGCGCCGATGCTGCGCGTTGAACTGGCCAAGCTGCTCACCCGGCCCCGCACGTGGCTCACCATCGCCCTGCTGGCCGGCCTGCCGGTGGTGGTGGGCGCCTTCCTGGCCTCCACCGGCATCGAGCCCCGCCCCGGCGAAGGGCCCGCGCTCCTGTCCGAGGTCCTCGACAACGGTGTGCTGTTCCCGGCCGCCGCCCTCGCGCTGATCCTGCCGATCTTCCTGCCCGTGGCCACCGCCGTCATCGCCGGCGACACCATCGCCGGCGAGGCCGGCGCCGGCACCCTGCGCTACCTGCTCGTGCGGCCGGTGTCGCGCTCGCACCTGCTGGTGGCCAAGCTCGTCACCGTCGTCGTGTTCGTCGTGCTGGCCGTCGTGCTGGTGGCCGCCGTCGGCTACGTCGCCGGCGCCGTGCTGTTCGGCATCAAGCCGCTGGCGACCTCCGTGTCGGGCTCGGCCCTCACCGGCACCGACACCTTCATCCGCACGCTGGCCACCCTCGGTTACGTGGCCGTGTGCATGCTCGGGCTGGCCGCCATCGCCCTGTTCGCCTCGACGCGCACGGATTCACCGCTGGCCGCCGCCCTCGCCGCCTTGGCCACGTTCGTCACCTCGCAGGTGCTCGACCTGGTCGAGGCCTCGCGCGCCATTCGCCCCTACCTGCCCACCCGCTACTGGCTGTCGTTCGTCGACCTGTTCCGCGACCCGATCCTGTGGCGCGACGTGTCGCGCGGCCTCGCCCTGCAGGCGGTCTACATAACCGTGTTCCTGGGCGCCGCGTGGGCCAGCTTCTCCACCAAGGACATCACGAGCTGAGCGGCGCGCCGCCGTCAGCGCCGCCACCGTCGCCGCCGCCACCGTCGCCGCCGGCCAGCTGCGACAGCGTGACCAGCCGGTACCCGGCCGCCCGCCAGCCCGCCAGCACCTCCGCCAGCACGGCCAGCTCCGTGCGCCGGCGCCGCACCAGGCGGTGGTCATACTCCCCCGGCCCGTGCAGCCCCGACGCGCCGACACCGTCGTGGAGATCGAGGACCGCGCCGGGATGGACGTTGGCCAGGAGGTGGTCGCGCACGCCGGCGGCGTCGGTGTCGCCGAGGTCGTCGCCGCGGTGCACCGACCACATGGCCACGCCCTGGGCGCGCTCGTGGGCCCGGCGCACCGCCGCGCCGACGAGCATCCCCCGAGGCGGCCGATACCAACGCGGCGCGACACCCGCAACGGACGCAATGGCGTCGGCCGCCCGGTCGACCTCGTCGACGTTGCGGTGGTCGTCCACCGTGGCCGCGCTCACATGGCTCCAGCTGTGGCTGGCGAGCTCGTGGCCGGCGGCCGCGACCTCCGCCGCCAGGCCGGGGTGGGCGACGGCAAGGCGGCCGATCATGAAGAACGTGGCCGGCACGCGCGCGTCGGCCAGCATCGCCAGCACGTCGTCGGTGAAGCCGGGCAGCGGGCCGTCGTCGAAGGTGAGGGCGATCACCTTGTCGGCGCGCGGCACCGACCACACCACCGCCTGCGTCCCCTGGGGGCCGGCGGCGTACTTGCCGTCCTCGTCGTGGTGGCGACGGTCGAGGGCGGCCAAGCCGGCCTCGCCGGCGCCGCCCCCGACGGCGACGCCCGCCAGCATGCCGGCCCGGCCGAGCAGGCCGAAGAAGGCGCGCCGCTGCACGCCGGGAACGTAACGCCGGCGGCCCCCGGCGTCACGGGGTCATCCGGCCCCCACCGCCTGGACTCGGGCAGTAGAAACAGGCGGCGTGACGGTTGAACGGCACCGAATGCGGCGCGCGACCAGCGACGCGCTCGTCGTCGTCACCGCGCTGGCCCTCGCCGTCGCCCTGCTCGCGGGGTGGGCCGAGCGCACGTTGTTCCACGCTGACGAGTTCGCCGATCGGGCCGTGCGGACCCTCGATGCCGATGCCGTGCGCCACGCCCTCGCCGTCGAGCTCGGCGACGCCGTCAGCGAAGCCGCCCCGGCGTCGATCGCCTCGTTTCGGTCGGTGCTCGTCCCGATGCTCGAGGACATCGAGACGACACAGGGGTTCCGGCAACTGTTCCGAGCGGCGGTGGAGGAAGCCCACGAAGCCGTCTTCCAACACCACGCCGGCAATGCCCTGCTCGAGCTGGCCGGCACGCTGGAGATCCTCACCGGCACGGCCCAGAGCGGCAGCCCGGGCCTGGCCGCCCAGCTTCCCAAGGACGTCTCCTCACTGCTGGTCGACGTCTCGCCGGTGATCGCCCACCTCCGTCCGTGGCGGTGGGCCGAGCCCGTCCGCTGGCTCGACGACGTCGCCTGGGTGGTGGCGATCGCCGCCGCCGCCGGCGCCGTGGCGCTGGCCCCCCGGCGTCGCCGCGCCGTGGCCGGTCTCGGGCTGGCCATTGCGGCCGCCGGTGTCGTCGTCGCCGTCGTTCCGCTGGTGGCCGCTCGCGCCGCCGG
>JBIOZN010000159.1:0-3074 GCA_044871175.1 Acidimicrobiales bacterium
CGTTGCCCGCCGCCGACGGTTACCTCACCGCCTACCCGTGCGGGCCCGCCGTCCCGTCCACCTCGTCGCTCAACTACCGCGCCGGCCAGACGGTGCCCGGCGCCGCCGTCGTCGGCATCGGTGAGGACCGCTCGGTGTGTGTCACCAGCTACGCCGACAGTGACGTGGTCGTCGACCTGGTCGGCTGGTTCGAGCCCTCGGCCGGCGCGCCCCTCACCCCCATCGCCCCGGTGCGGTTGCACGACACGCGGGACCAGGGAGTGGCCCTGCAGCCCGGCGAGGTGTTGGCCGTTGACGTCACCGCCAACGGGGCGGCCCCTGCCGGCGCGACCGCCGTGGCGCTGAACATCACCGCCACCGAGTCGGCCGCTGACGGCTTCATCACCGCCTGGCCGTGCGGCCAGTTGCAGCCTCTGGCCTCTACCCTCAACCCGGTCGCAGGCAAGGACGTGGCCAACTACGCCAACGTCGGCGTGGGCGACGGCAAGGTGTGCTTCGCCACGTACGCGCCCACCCACCTCGTCGTCGACGTGCTCGGTTGGTACGGGGGCATGGGTGCCCGCCTCACCCCGGTGACGCCGACGCGTGTGGTGGACACGCGGCAGTTGCTGGGAGGCACCCGCATCGGCGCCGGTACCACCCTGGACGTTGATCTGCGCACGCGGGCCGTGCTGCCCAGCGACGTCAGCGCGCTGCAGGTCACCCTCACCGTGTCCGACCCGTCGAGCACGGGCTACCTGACGGCCTATGGGTGTGGCGCCCTGCCGGGTACGTCCAACCTCAACTACACCGCCGGGGCGATCGTGGCCAATGCCGCCCAGGCCGCCCTGTCGGCCGGCGGCCACTTGTGCGTCTACTCCCAGAAGACGACCGACGTGATCATCGACGTCACCGGCGTGTGGCGGTAGCGCCAGACTGGGCGGGTGGGTCCGCGCGTCCTGGTGATCGACAACTACGACAGTTTCGTCTACAACCTCGTGCAGTACCTGGGTGAGTTGGGCGCCGAGCCCCTCGTCCACCGGAACGACGCCCTCAGCGTGGCCGACGCGGTCGCCCTGCAGCCCGACGCCGTGCTCCTGTCACCCGGTCCCGGCCGTCCCGAGGACGCCGGCATCAGCTGCGGGTGCGTGGAGGCGTTCACGGGGGTGGTGCCCCTGCTCGGGGTGTGCCTCGGCCATCAGGCCATCGGCCACGTGTTCGGCGCCGCCATCGGCCCGGCGCCGACCCTCATGCACGGCAAGACCTCGCTCGTCCGCCACACCCGTGCCGGCGTGTTCGCCGGGCTGCCCGACCCGCTCGAGGCGACCCGTTACCACTCGCTGGTGGTCGAGCGCGACGGGCTGCCCGACGCCCTCGAGGTCACGGCCACCACCGACGACGGCACGGTGATGGGCGTGCGCCACCGCCACCACCCCACCGAAGGGGTGCAGTTCCACCCCGAGTCGATCCTCACGGTCGCCGGCCACGACCTGCTGGCGAACTTCCTGGCCGCCGCCTAGCGCCTCACCGCCGACCACGTCCGAGCCCGGCGTCCGAGCGCGGCGGCGTCACCAGGCCCTTCAGTCAGGAATCTGCACCTCCACGGTGCACATCCCTGCCCAGGGCAGGAATTCGCACCCTTCCGGGCGCTAGGGCCGGGCGGTCGTCGTCGTGCCGGGGGCCGTCGTCGACGTCGTGGTGGTGGCCACCGTGGTGGTGGGCGCGGCCGTGGTGGTGGGCTCGGGGGGGAGCTCCCGGCCGACGGTGATCGTCACCGTCTGCCCCTTGCCCAGCTGGGCGCCGGCCGCCGGGTTCTGGCTGATGACCACCCCCGCCTGGTTCGACCCGTTGGGCACATCGACCCGCACCACCTGCTGCAGGAAGCCCGACTGCTGGAGGACGTCGCGGGCGTCGGACTCGGAGCGGCCCACCACGTCGGGCACCGCCACCGGCGCCGCGCCGGTGGACACGACGAGGGTCACGGTGGACCCCTTGTTGACCGTCGCGCCGGCGGCGGGATCGGTGCGGATGACCTTGCCCGCCGGCACCTGGTCGCTCGCCTCCTGGGCGGCGGACACCTGGAACCCGGCCTGGGTGAGCTGGGCGGTGGCCTGGACCTGGTCGAGGCTCACCACGTTCGGGACGGCCGCCTGGCCCACTCCCGAGGACACCAGCAGCTTCACCTGCGTGCCCGCGGGCACGTTGCCCGGGCCGGGATCCTGGAGCAGCACCGTGCCGGCGGGCTGGTCGGCCGACTCCTGGGGAGCGACGCTGGGCTCGGGCAGCCCGAGCGCGGCGATGGCGTCGCGGGCGGCCTGCTCGGTCATGCCCACCAGGTTGGGCAGCGCCACCTGGGTGGTGCCCGAGCTGACAGTGACGGTGACCGTGGTGCCCTCCGCCACCTTGCGCGGGCCTGGGACGGGGTCTTGGCTGATCACGATGTCGGCCGGGACGGTGTCGGATGGCTGGTTGACGAAGACGGGATCGAGGTTGGCGTCCCGCAGGAGCTGCTCGGCCTCGGCACGGGGACGGCCGACGACGTCGGGCACGGCGACAGTGGCCACGGTGGGGTCGTCGTCGTTGGTGATGTTGTAGATCACCAGGCCGCCCACGACGAGCAGGGCGATCAGCCCCACGATGCCCGCGATCCACCAACCCGTGCGATTGCCGCCCCCGGGTGGTGGCTCCTCCACGTACTCCGTGCGGCGGTAGACGGCGTCGGGCGGGGGCACGGCACGCGTCGGCGGCATCGCCTGGGTGGGCGACACGGCTCCGGCCACGGCCGTGGGCTCGGCGCCCAGCGCCGCCTGCGCGGTGGTGGGCAGGTCGCCCCGATCGGCCCAGACGGTGGCACCCGCGGCTCCGGCCAGGGCGCCGGCCGCGCCCGCGGCGGCGGCGCCGGGCCCAGCCGCCTCGGCGGCTGTGGTGGTGCCGCTGCGGAAGCGTCGGAGGTCGGCGATGAGCTCGTCGGCCGACCCGTACCGCTGGGCCGGGTTCTTGGCCAGCAACTTCATGATGATGGCCTCGAGCCCCCGGGGCAGCTCGGGGTCGAGCTGCGACGGCGGGGTGGGGGCGTCGTGCACCTGCTTGTAGGC
>JBIOZN010000160.1:0-8696 GCA_044871175.1 Acidimicrobiales bacterium
CCCCAACGCTGCTGTTAGAGGAGGCCGAGGGCGTGAGCGCGGGCGACGGCGTCGACGCGGTTGCGGGCCCCGAGCTTGGCCGAGGCCGACTGCAGGTACGACTTCACCGTGTTGCGGGACAGCCCGATGGCCTCGGCGATCTCGGGGTTGGTCTCGCCCACGGCCACGCGCCGCAGCACCTCGTGCTCGCGAGGCGTCAGCGGGCCGTCGCCCACGCCGCCCGCCACCCGGGGGTCGACGACGCGCTCGCCGCGCGCCACCGCCTCGATGGCGGCCACGAAGTCGTTACCGCCGGCATCCTTCAGCAGCACGCCTTCGACGGAATCGGCCAGGCTGGCCCACGCCGAGGGGTCGGCGTAGGCGGTGAAGAGGATGATCCGCACCCGCGGCCGCGCCGCCCGCAGGCCGGCGACCACGTCGGTGGCGGGCAGGTCGGGTAGCCGCAGGTCGAGCAGCACCACGTCGGGCGCCAGCTCGCGCGTGTGGGCGATGGCCTCGGCGCCGCTGCGGGCCTCACCGACGAGGGCGATGGAGGGCCGGCGGGCGACCAGGAGGGCCATCCCCTCGCGCACGACGGGATGGTCGTCGACGACGAGCAGGCGGATCGGCGGGCTCAGCACGGCACCCACGCCTTGAGCGTGCAGCCGCCGTCGTCGTTGCGAGCGAGGGTCAGGTAACCGCCCAGGCGCGACAGCCGCTCACCGCTGGCTTCGACGCCCAGGCCCTGGCACTGCATGCGCGGCGAGCCGGGGGGAGGGCCGTCACCCGCGACCCCCACGCCGTCGTCGGCCACGGCCAGGGTGACCCCGCCGCGCGCCGGGAACACGCTGACCACGACCGTGCGGGCCCTCGCATGCTTCTCGACGTTGAGCAGCGCCTCGCGCGCCACCCCCACCAGCGCCTTGGCCCGAGTCGTGTCGAGCACCGGGAGCTCGTCGACGGTGACGAGGCGCGCGGTGATGCCGGTGCGTTCCTCGAAACTGCGGCAGTCGGCCCGCAGGGCCACGCACAGCCGTAACTCCTGGGGCGACACGGACAGCGCGCGCAACGACTCGCGCAGTGTGGCCGCTGCCTCCTCGGCCCGGCGCTCGATGGCGTTGAGCCGGAGGCGCAGGTCGGGCGCCAGGTCGAACTCGTCCACCACGGTGCGCACCCCCGCCCCGATGGCGAACAGCATCGCCCCCACCGAGTCGTGCAGATCGAGGGCCAGGCGCCGGCGCTCCTCGTGCACCGCGACCTCCGCCGCGTGGCGCGCCCGCTCGGCCACCAGCAGGGCGGTACCCGTGCGGCGAGCGGCGGCGGCCATGGCGTCGGCCGCGCGCGTTCCGAAGTCGGTCTCGCGCCGGGTGGCGCCGTAGAGGACGCCGAGCTGGCGCCCGCCCATGGCGATGGGCGCGGCGATGAGACCGCGGATCTGCTCGATGATCACGGGCGAGTCGTAGTGGTGCGTGATGGCCGTCGAGGTCAGGTAGTCGGGCACCCAGCGCACCGCCTGCTCCACGATCACCCTGCCGCCCATGCCGTGGCCCCGGCTGACGTGGAGCCCGGCCAGGGCCTCCGTGCGCGTGCCCGAGAGTTGGCGCAGGACGATGTCGGCGCCCTGCTGCTCACCCACCATGGCGGCGTCGACACCCACAAAGGCGGGCACCTCGGCGACGGCCTGGCGCAGGGCCGCCTGGCGGTCGAGGGCGGCCACCACCTCGGCGTAACCGGCGTCGAGGCGATCGAGGTCGTCGAGGGCGCGAGCCACCTCGTCACGGTGCCGGGCATGGTGTCGTTGGCGCACCGTCGTCGTCTCCCCCCGGACCCGGTCGAGTCCTGCCGGCTCGCTACCCCCAGATGGGTGTACCGCCGCCGGCCCCGCTGGCCGACGATAGCCGCCGGGGAGGAATGGCAGGTGCTTGAGGTCGAGGGCCTGGAAGTCTGCTACGGCGGCGCCATCACCGCCCTGCGCGGCGTCACCCTCGAAGTGCCCGACGGCGCCGTCGTGGCCGTACTGGGCAGCAACGGGGCCGGCAAGTCGACCCTGATGCGCGCCATCTCGGGCGTGCTCGGCCAGCACCGCGGTCGCATCGAGCGGGGCGAGGTCCGCCTGGGCGAGCGCCGGTTGAACGGGGTGCGCCCGGCCGAGATCGTGCGGGCCGGCGTCGTGCAGGTGCCCGAGGGTCGGCGCATCTTCGCCGACCTGACGGTGGAGGAGAACCTGCGCGCGGGGGCCTTCACCCGTCGGGACCGGGGGGCCCGGGCCGAGGCGCGCCAGCGCGTGTTCGACCTGTTCCCCATCCTGCGCGACCGCCTCGGCCAGCGGGCGGGCCTGATGTCGGGCGGCGAGCAGCAGATGCTGGCCATCGGCCGGGCGCTCATGGCCTCGCCGCGACTGCTGCTGCTCGACGAGCCCTCGCTCGGCCTCGCGCCGCTCGTGGTGGGCCGCATCGGCGACGTGATCGCCGAGATCAACGGCCAGGGCACGTCGGTGCTGCTGGTCGAGCAGAACGCCACCATGGCCCTGCGAGTCGCCCAGCAGGCCTGCGTGCTCGAGCTGGGCCGGGTGTCGCTGGCCGGCTCGGCCGAGGAGCTGTCGGCCTCCGACGACGTGCGCAACCTGTACCTCGGCCAGGGGGCGGAGGCCAACATCGCCGCCTCGGCCCGGCGGGCGGCCGACGCGGGCGCCGGCGCCGGCGGGCCGGGCCGGCCCCGCCTGGGACGGTGGATCGCATGACGGCCACCGCGCCCGCCGCGCCCGCACCCGGGTCGGTGGGCACGCCCGTGCTCCAGTGCCACGAAGTCACGGTGCGCTTCGCCGGCGTCCGCGCCCTGGACGCCGTCAGCCTGGCCGTGGCGCCGGCCACCATCCACGCCATCATCGGCCCCAACGGGGCGGGCAAGTCGACGATGTTCAACGTGCTCTCGGGCGTGTACCGCCCGGCGTCGGGGTGGGTGAGCTTCGCCGGGCACCGCCTGAACGAGCTCAAGCCGCATCAGATCACCGCCCTCGGCGTCGCCCGGGCGTTCCAGAACATCGCCCTGTTCCCCACCGCCACGGTGGAGGAGAACCTCATGCTCGGGCGCCACCACCTCACCCACGCGGGGTACGTGTCGACGGGATTGCGCCTCCCCTCGGCCCGCAACGAGGACCGCCGCCACCGGGCCCGGGTGGCCGAGATCGCCGAGTTCGTGGGCATCGGCCACCTGTTGCGGTCGCCGGCCGGCGGGCTGTCCTACGGCGACCAGAAGCGGGTCGAGATCGCTCGCGCCCTGGCCGTGGAGCCCTCGCTGCTGCTGCTGGACGAGCCGGTGGCGGGCATGAACGCCGACGAGAAGCGGCGCATCGCCCTCACCATCGCCGACATCCGCTCCGCGCTGGAGATCCCCGTGCTGCTGGTGGAGCACGACATGGGACTCGTGATGGGCCTGGCCGACCGGATCACGGTGCTCGACTTCGGGCGGGGGATCGCCGAGGGCACGCCCGCCGAGGTGCGCCACGACCCCGAGGTCATCCGCGCCTACCTCGGCGAGAGCGGTCCCGACCCGGGCAGCGACGACGAGGAGACGCCGGAGGTGCACCAGTGACGCTGTTCCTTCAGGTCATCACCGAGGGCATCTCGGCCGGATCGGTGTATGCCCTCCTCGCCCTGGGGTTCGTCATCATCTTCAAGGCCACTGAAGTGGTGAACTTCGCCCACCCCGGCGTGTTGATGGTGGGGACGTTCACCATGCTCAAGCTCCAGGCGGGGGCCCGCCTGCCCGGCTGGTGGCCGGTCTCGGGCGGCAAGACGATCGAGATGAACTTCTGGCCCTCGGTGCTCGTGGGGGTGCTCGTGGGGGTCCTCACCGCCGTCATCATCGAACGGGTGCTGGTGCGCACCATGGGCACCAGCTCGATCATCGCCGTCAGCATCATGACGATCGGCGTCGACCTCATCCTGCAGCAGGAGGCCCGCCGCCGCCTCGGCCCCACCACCCTCTACCCCGACGACCCGTGGGGGAACGAGGTGGTCCGCATCGGTGACGTCACCATCGCCAAGGCCCGCCTGGCCGCGCTCTTCGTGAGCCTCGTGCTCATCGTCGCCTTTTTCCTGTGGTTCAAGTTCTCCAACTGGGGGGTGGCCATGCGGGCCACGGCTTTCGACCCGGGCACGGCCTCGCTCATGGGCATCCGCCAGAGCCGGGTGTCGCTCGTCGCCTGGGGCATCGCCGGCGCCCTGGCCGTCGTGGCCGGGCTGTTCCTGTCCACTTTCCCAGGGCCCGGGTTCGGGGTGGACACGTCGTCCACCGCCTTCCGGGCGTTCCCCGCCGCCATCATCGGGGGGCTCGACTCCACCGGCGGAGCGATTGCCGGCGGACTGATGGTGGGCGTGGCCGAGCTGCTGTGCCGCGGCTACAGCGACCACATCGACTTCCTGGGCACCAACTTCGACGCCGTCGTGCCCTACGTGCTGATGGTGATCGTTCTGCTCATGCGGCCCGCCGGTCTGTTCGGCACCAAGGCGATCGCCCGTGTCTGAGACCGCCGTCCAGCCCGAACTGGCCGAGCTGGAGGCCCCGGCCCCCCCGCTCCCGCGCCGGGGGCGGCTGTCCGGTGGGGTGATCGCCGGGCTCATCGCCCTGGCGGTGGCGCTCACCATGCCGTTCTGGCTGTCGCCGGTGTTCCTCAACTACGGCTTCTTCGCCGGTGTGGCCGCCCTCGGGGCCCTCGGGCTGAACCTCCTGCTCGGCACGACCGGCCTGTTGTCGCTGGGCCACTCCTTCTTCCTCGCCGTCGGCGCTTACGGCTACGCCGTGCTGGCCAGCGAGCCGACGAACCGGCTGGCCGGCGTCGGCCTGCCCACCGCGGTGGCCGCCGTCGGGGCCGTTCTGCTGGCCGGCCTGGCCGGCCTCGCCTTCAGCCCCATCGCCGGGCGGCTGCGCGGCATCTACCTCGGCGTGGCCTCCATCGGCCTGGTGTTCCTGGGCGAGCACATCATCGCCAACGCCGAGTCGTACACGAACACCAACGACGGCCGCCTCGCCCCGGCCCTGAACGTGGCCGGTTTCCGCTTCGCCGACGTGCCCGGCGAGACGCTCAAGGTGGCCGGCCTGGAGGTCCACGAGAACGGTCGCGTCTTCTGGCTGGCCACCTTGCTGGTGGCGGGCGGGGCCGCGCTCTATCGCAACATCCGCAACGGCCGCCCGGGGCGGGCGCTCATGGCGGTGCGGGACGGCGAGCTGGCCGCCGGCGTGATGGGTGTCCACGTGAACCGGGCCAAGGGCGCCGCCTTCCTCATCTCGTCGATGTACGCCGGCCTGGCGGGCGTGCTGCTGGCCCAGTACCGGGGCCGGTTGGTGCCCGAGCAGTTCCAACTCGACCGCAGCATCGACTTCCTGGTGATGGTCGTCATCGGCGGGCTGGGCTCGGTGGTGGGGTCCATCATCGGGGCGATCTTCGTGGCCGTCCTGCCCGAGATCTTCCAGCGCTACGTCACCCCCGACCGGCTGGAGAGCTTCGCCAACCACATCCCCCTCTTGGCGATCCCGGGCGGGCTCAGCTCGCGGGTGCTCGCCCAGTTCACCTTTGGCGCCGTGCTCATCCTTGTGCTGCTGTTCGAGCCCGGTGGGCTGGCGGCCCTCGGCCGGCGCCTGTTCGGCTGGGTCCGGGGCCGGCGGGGGCGCCCTGACACGGCTTCTGCTTCGGCGCCCGGGGCGGACGCCGATCCTGCCCCGGCCCCTGATCCTGCCCCTGACCCTGTCCCCCAACCTGTCCCCGAACCTGCAGACGAAGGAGGACCAACATGATCAGCTCACGCGCCCGGAGGGGGCGCGCCCCGGCCCTGATGGCCATCGCGGTGCTCGGCGTGGCCGGGCTGGCGGCCTGCACCACCTCGGACGACAACGAGGCCACCAGCGCCACGACGGCGGCCCCCGCCACGTCCGCCACGACGGCGGCGTCGGCCGCCACCGGCGGAGCGACCACGACGGCGGCCGCCAGCGCCGGCGCCACCACCTCGGCGGCCGCCGGCGGGGCCGCGCCGGCCAACGTGAAGACCGACAAGGGCGTCACCGACAAGGAGATCACCCTCGGCGTCCTCACCGACCAGTCGAGCATCTATGTCGTCATCTCGACGTCGGTCGTGCAGGGCAACCAGATGTTCTGGGACGACCAGAACGCCGCCGGCGGTGTGTGCGGGCGCCAGGTGCGCCTCGAGATCAAGGACCACGGCTACAACGTGGAGAACGCCCAGAAGGTGTACCCCGAGGTGAAGGACAGCGTGCTCGCCTTCCAGCACGTGGTCGGCTCGCCCATCAACGCCGCCCTGCTGGAGAGCTACAAGGCCGACAACGTGGTCGCGATGCCCGTGTCGTGGGCCTCGAGCCTGCTCGCCACGCCGCAGGTGGTCGAGGTGGGCACGACCTACGACGTCGAGATGATCGACGCCCTCGACTGGGCGCTGAACAAGACCGGCAACGTCAAGGCGGGCGACACCATCGGCGCCATCTACGCCGACTCCGAGTACGGCAAGAACGGCTTCGCGGGCATGGAGTACGCGGCTGACCAGTTGGGCCTGAATCTGGAGGCGGTTGCGGTGAAGCCCACCGACACCGACATCTCCGGCGCCGTGCTCCAACTCAACCAGAAGGGCGCGAAGTGGGTGTTCGCCACCATCAGCCCGGGCCAGACGACCTCAGCGCTGAACACGATCACGGCCAACGGCTTCGACATGCGCATCGTGGGGTCGAACCCGACGTGGGACCCGGGCCAGATCGCCGGGCCGGCGGCTGACGCCTACCGCGAGCGGTACTACTTCGTGTCGTCCTACGCGCCGTTCGCCTCGCCCGAGCCCGGACCGACGAAGGTGCGGGCCGAGTTCGACCAGAAGTACGCCGGTTCGCCCGAACACGCCGCCGTGATGTTCGGCTATGCGCAGGGCGAGGTGATGTACCGGCTGCTCGACGCCGCCTGCAAGAGCGGCGACCTCACCCGGGCGGGCGTCCTGGCGGCCAAGAAGACGCTGGCCAGCATCGACACCCAGGGCCTGGTGGCCGAGCTCGACTACACCACCGAGGGCGGGATCCCCGCCCGCCAGGTGTACGTGGCCGTCGCCAACCCCGACGTCGCCGGTTCGCTCGAGGTGGTGCAGCCGCTGTTCGAGGCCGACATCGCCAAGACCTACAAGCCCGGCGGCTGACGGGTTCCTTCGCGGCCATCCTGGGCGGGTGCCCCCCGCCCAGGATGCCATCACCTCGCCCGACACCGCCGTCCAGGACACCCCCGCTCGTCGGGACGGCGCCCAGGTGCGCGTCGCCGCCACCGTGCGCCTGGGCGCCGGCGCGCCGGCGGTGCTCGCCCTGCGCATGGCGGCGGTCACCGACGCTGGCCAGAGCGTCACCGAGGAGGCGTGGACGATCGACGGCGCGCCGCTCACGCCCGCCGACGACCACGACCGCGTCGCCCAGGCCGACACCACCGGCGCCCCGGCCCTGCTGATCTACACCGCCGCCGTCGACCTGGCCGACCCCACGATCTCGGAGGCGCTGGTGTTCCTCGACCGCGTGCGCTGGACCGAGCCCAGCCGGTACTGCCCGAGCGACATGACCGTGGGGCTGGCC
Source organism: Acidimicrobiales bacterium (assembly GCA_044871175.1). Classification (GTDB taxonomy): domain Bacteria; phylum Actinomycetota; class Acidimicrobiia; order Acidimicrobiales; family Ilumatobacteraceae; genus JBIOZN01. The sequence goes on from JBIOZN010000160.1 coordinate 7,585, forward strand.
ACGGGCGAGTTCGGCACGCCCGACCCCGGCGCCGCGATCGACGCCGTCACCGCGTGGGTGCAGGAACGCACGTCCTATCAGCCGGGCAGCTCCACGACGGCGACGACGGCGCTGGAGACGCTGGGCACCGGCGCCGGCGTGTGCCGGGACTTCGCCCACCTGTCGATCTGCCTGCTGCGCTCGCTGGGCGTGCCCGCCCGCTACGTCGCCGCCTACGCGCCGGGCCTGGAGCCGCCCGACTTCCACGCCCTGGTGGAGGCCCACGACGGCGAGCGCTGGCGCCTGGTCGACCCCACCGGCCTCACCGACCCGACATGGGCGGTGCGCATCGCCACCGGTCGGGACGGCGCCGCCACCGCCTTCATGACGGTGCTCACCGGGACGGCCCCGGTGGAGGCGGTCGACGTGGCCGCGGCGGTGTCCTCGTAGCCAGGCCCAGGGACGTCTGTGCGACGGAAGTTCGCGGCCGGAGCGGTTCGGTCACCGAGGCGAGGAGACGCCCTCGAACACGATCCCCTCGATCGCGGCCACCAGGTCGGCCACCGACTCGGGCCGGTCGTCGGCCCGGTCGTCCCGGAACCACTCGGTGATCGAGTTGGTCATGCCGAACACCAGGCGGGTCACCAGGCCGGGGTCGACGTCGGCGCGCACTTCGCCGGCGGCCATGCCCTCGGCCACGAGCTCGGTGACCGTGCGGGTGAACTGGCGCCGGCGCTCCAGCGCCCACCGCTCGGTGGGCGTGTTGCCGCGCACGCGCAGCAAGAGCGCCACCTCCGGCACCATGGCGGCGGTGATCTCGACGGTGCGGCGCAGCACGTGGCGCAGGCGGGCGGCCGGGGGCCCCGACGCCGCCTCGGGCTCGTCGAGCATGGCGAACAGGGCATCGAAGGCGCGCCGCAGGCCCCGTTCGAGCAACTCCTCCTTGCCGGCCACGTGGTGGTAGAGGCTCGACTTGCCCAGCTCGGCGGCGCGGGCGATGTCGCCGATGGATGCGCCGTCGTAGCCGCGCTCGAGGAAGACGCGCACGGCTACATCGACAAGGGTGTCGGTGGTGTACGGCGGCCGGCCCGAGCGGCCGGTGGCCGGCGCCGAGCGGCCGGTGGCCGGCGCCG
>JBIOZN010000161.1:0-6906 GCA_044871175.1 Acidimicrobiales bacterium
GCGCGTATGCGACGCGAAAGTGACCCAACGCTCCGGCTTCAGGTCTCGAGGGGCGGCAGGGTCGCGATGGGCAGCAGCTCGTGGGCCCAGGTGACCCGGTAGTTGAGGGCCGGCACGAACACCTCGCAGTAGTCCCGCTCGACCTGGAAGCCCCGGAACCGCATCACGCTGATCTCGCGCTCGATGAGGTGCTCGATGCTCTCCAGGTGCGGCGTGCCCCGCTTCTCCGACAGCCCGGCGTGCATGCGCAGGGCCTCGATCTTGCGCTCCCACGTCTCGGCCACGTCGACGTAGATGGAGCCCTGCGACCCAAGCCCGCTGGTGGTCTCGGAGTAGAAGAGGTTGCCGATCTTGTGCGGGGCGTGGTCCGACCTGATCTCGTCCACCCGGGCCAGCAGGCACGCGCTGAGCACGGCGCGCGACAGGGCGCGGTGGTCGGGGTGGTAGTCGGTGGGCTGGTGGGTGATCACCACGTCGGCCTTGAGCTGGCGCAGCAGGTCCATGATCGCCTGGGTGTGGGGCGGGTCGTCGAAGATCGCCCCCTCCTCGAAATGGAGCCACTCCTGGCGGGCCCCCAGGCGGGCGGCGATGGCCCGCACCTCGTCGGCCCACTCGTCCTCGAACGAGGCCGACACGATGACGACCTCGTGGCCGCGGTTGGCGTACTTGGCCAGCGTGGCGCCCGCCTGGTAGGGCATGTCGAAGGGGTCGGGGTGGGCCCCGAGGGCCACGACGGTGAGGGGCCGGGTGCCGGTTAGCTCGTCCACGGCGGCTACGTACCACGCCCGTCGCCGCCGTCGCCGCCGTCGTCGCCGCAGGAGGCCAGGACGCGCCGGGGATGGCGGCCGTCGACGTAGCCGAGGAACGGCGGGTAGATGTTGTACCCGAGCAGCTCCTGCAGGCGCGCGGGCAGCGTGGCCGCGACCCGGCGCGGCACGGCCAGCAGCTGGTTCTCCTGGGGGCGCAGCCAGGCGGCCACGTACTCGAGGATCACACCCAGGCGCGGCGCATCGGTGGTGTTGGCGCCGCCGCCGTGCCAGAGCCGGCCGAGGTAAAAGTTGACCGACCCCGCCGGCATCGTCGCCGCGACCACCTCGTCGCGCGCGCTCGGCACGCGCTCGCCCCAGCGGTGGCTGCCGGGGACGAGGCGGGTGGCCCCGTTGGCGGCGGTGAAGTCGTCGAGCGCCCACATGGTGTTCACCACCACGTCACCGTGATCGGGCGGCAGCGGGTACACCGAGTCGTCGCGGTGCAGCGCCTGGGCCTGCTCGCCGGGGCCGATCTGGATCCCGGTGGGCGCCGACAGCTGGTAGTGGCCCAGCACCCGGTCGAGCACACCGAGCAGCAGCGGGTGCACGGCCGGCCCGTCGAAGGCGCGGGTCTTGGCGAACAGGGCGTACGCCCGCCGGGTGCGGTGGCCCTCGAAGTCGTTGCGCCCGACGGGCGTGGCCGCCAGCACGTCGCGCAGCGATGCCTGGGCCGCCGCCACCTCCACGGGGGCCAGCAGGCCCTCGACGGTGCAGGCGCCGTCGGCGCGAAGCGCCTCCACCACCGCGTCGACGGTGGCCGTGGCGGCCTCGAGGTGGACGAGGGAGGTCACCACGGAGGACCGTAGTGCAGGCCTCAGAACCCACCCCGAGCGCGGTGTGTCACACAGGCCGCTAACCGGTGAAGCTCGGAGGCGGCAGGTTCCGGCCGCGCAGCTCGGCGAACTGCTGGGCGCGCGCCCGGTTCCGGTTGGTGGAACGCTTGGTGAGCACGACGAGGGCGAGAGCCAGGCCCGCAACCAGCCCGACGGCGGCCAGGATGCTGCCGAGCACGATGCGACCCTCGTCGATCCCCGGACCGACCCCGATGCGGCCGTTGCCGCCGGGCTGGGCGATCGTGTACTCGCCCGTGACCGGCGCGCGGAAGGTCGACACGGCGTGGTACTCGACGCTGTTGCGGCTGAAGCTGAAGTCGTGGTCGTAGTCGGCGACGTCGACGTCGTTCCCCTCGGGGTCCTGCACGACCACGGGACCCGAGTTGGGCGAGGACGCGTACAGCGTGTAGGAGCCCTCGTCCAGGCGCGCCGTGCCGCCCCGGGCGGGGCCCGATTTGAAGTCGTCGAACGTGGGCACGATGGCGGCGGCCACCAGCGCGGTACCGGCGGCCAGGCCCCCGATCAACAGCGCGAGGCCGAGCACGATCCACCCGCGAGAGGGCCCGACCCGAGGCGCGGGCAGCGTCCAGGCGCTCATGCATCGCTCCTTTCCGGAATCCCGCGGCCAGCTGACCACGGTTAAGAGTTCGTGATGCGGACCCAAGAATGGCGTGGGCCACCACTAAGTTCACCCCATGCGCCCGGGCGACATCGCCCAACTCGTCGTCGTGAGCCAGCCGGCGGTCGCCCCCGACGGGCGCACCGTCGCCTTCGTCGTGACGCGCGTCGACGCCGAGGGCAATCGCTACCGTAGCCAGGTGTGGCTGGCGGCCACCGACGCCACGACGGCGGCGCTGCCGTTCACGTCGGGCGAACACTCCGACGCCAACCCGGCGTGGTCGCCCGACGGGTCGCGTCTCGCCTTCACCTCGACCCGCACCGGCGGCGCCACCGACACCGCCGGCGTGGCCGCGTCGGTGCAGGTCGCGCCGGTGCGCACGGGCGGCGAGATCGTCACCGTCGCCCGCTCACCCGAACCGATGACCGACCTGCGCTGGTCGCCCGACGGGCGCCACCTCGCCTACGTCACCCGCACGCGGGCCGAGCGCTACGCCGAGGACGACCCCAAGAAGCAACCGCCGCGGCGCATCACCCATCTGTTCTCCCGGCTCGACAACGTCGGCTTCACCGTCGACCGGCCGCGGCACACCTACGTCGTCCCCGCCGACGGCTCGGCCCCCGCGCGCGACCTCACCCCGGGCGAGCACGAGTTGGTCGACCCGGCGTGGACCCCCGACAGCACCGAGCTGACCGTGTCGGGCGGCACCCACGACACCTGGGACCTCGACCTGGCCGTCGATCTGTTCGCGGTCGACGTCACGACGGGCCAAGGGCGCCGCCTCACGGGCACCGACGGGATCTTCAGCAACCCCAACGTCTCGCCCGACGGCACCCGCGTGGCCTTCCTGGGCACCGACGACCACGAGACCTCGCCGCGCAACCTGCACGTCGGCGTCGTCGAGCGCGCCGGCGGACCGCACCGCTGGGTGTCGCAGGCGCTTGACCGCACCTTCGCCCCCTACCCGGGCGCCCAGGCGCCGTTCTGGCGGGACGACCACACCCTGCTGGCCAGCGTCGAGGACCGCGGCGACGTGCACCTGTACACCGTGCGCGCCGACGGATCGGGCCCGCCCGAACCGTTCACCACCGGCGAGGGCGTCGTCACCGGCTTCCACGCCGCCGCCGGCACCGTCGCCTACACCCTCTCCACTCCGACGCGCCCCGGCGAGTTGCACGTGGCGGCGGACGGCCACCACCGCCAGCTCACCGACCTCACCGCCGGCTTCGCCGCCCAGGCCGGAGTGGCGCCCTACGAGCACTTCACGTTCCCCTCCGCCGACGGCACCGTCGAGCTCGACGGCTGGGTGCTGCTGCCGCCCGGCCACGACCCCGCCCTCTCGTACCCGGCCCTCGTGAACGTCCACGGCGGCCCCTTCACCCAGTACGCCAACCGCTTCTTCGACGAGGTGCTGATCCAGGCGCGCGCCGGCTACGTCGTCGCCTGGTGCAATCCTCGCGGCAGCTCGGGTCGGGAGGAGGCCTTCGGGCGGGCCATCAGCGGGCCCGCTCTGGGTGGCACCGGGTGGGGCAGCGTCGACTACGACGACGTGCTCGCCCTCGTCGACCACGTGCAGAAGTCGTACCCCTCGGTGGACGCCGACCGCGTGGGCCTCCTCGGTGGCAGCTACGGCGGCTACATGACCTCGTGGGCGGTGGGCCACACCGACCGCTTCCGCGCCGCCTGCAGCGAGCGGGCGGTCAACGACGTGCTCGCCCTGGAGTGGGGCAGTGACGCCGCCGGCGCCTTCCGGGCCCACCTGGGCGTGAGCCATCTCGACGACCCCGAGCTCTACGAGGCCATGTCGCCCATCCGCTTCGTGCGCAACATCACCACGCCGCTCCTGATCCTGCACTCCGAGGACGACCTGCGCTGCCCCGTGGGCCAGGCCGACCGGCTGTTCGTGGCCCTGCGGATGCTCCAGCGCGACGTCGAGCTGGTGCGCTTCCCGGCCGAGAGCCACGAGCTGTCCCGCTCGGGCTCACCCGTGCACCGCATCCAGCGGGCCGAGATCATCCTCGAGTTCTTCGGGCGCCACCTGACCCCGCCGGAGGCGCCGTGACGGCCACGTCCCAGTCCCACTCCCAGTCCCAGTCCCAGTCGGGGGCCGGCTCGCAGTCGCAGTCCCAGTCGCAACGGCAAGGTCCCTACGACGAGGTGTTCGCCGCCGAGGGCCAGCCCCGCCCGGCGGCCACCGAGCTGGCGTCGGCCCTGGAGCACCTCGGCGCCGCCGAGTTGCAGGCGCGCCAGGACACCGCCGACCTCGACATCTTGACCATGGGGATCACCTTCACGGTGTACTCCGATGGACGGGGCATCGACCGGGCGTGGCCCCTCGACGTCATTCCCCGCGTCATCGCCGCCGACGAGTGGGCCCACATCGAAGCCGGCCTCATCCAGCGCCTGATCGCCCTGAACCGGTTCATCGACGACATCTACAACGACCAGCGCATCGTGGCCGACGGTGTGTTCCCCGCTGAGCTGTTGGGCAATTCCACCAACTACCTGGCGCAGTGCCGGGGCGTGCACCCGCCCCTCGGCGTGTGGGCCCACATCTCGGGCAGCGACCTCGTGCGCGACGCCGACGGCACGGTGTACGTGCTCGAGGACAACCTGCGCGTGCCCTCCGGCGTCAGCTACATGCTCGAGAACCGGGCCATCTCCAAGCGCGCCTTCGCCGACCTGTTCGAGCGGGTGAGCATCGAGCCGGTCGACGACTACCCCGAAGAGCTGCACGCGCTGCTGCGCTCGCTGGCGCCCCCCGGCACCGACGAACCGTGCGTGGTGGTGCTCACCCCCGGGATCTACAACTCGGCGTACTTCGAGCACAGCTTCCTGGCCCAACGCATGGGCGTGGAGCTGGTGGAGGGGCGCGACCTGTGCGTGGGGGACGACGGCTGCGTCTACATGCGCACGATCGGCGGGCTCGAGCGGGTGCACGTCATCTACCGGCGCGTCGACGACGTGTTCCTCGACCCCGAGGCGTTCAACCCCGACTCGGTGATGGGCGTGCCCGGCCTCCTGCGGGCCTGGAAGGCGGGCAAGGTCGGTATCGCCAACGCGCCCGGCGCCGGGGTGGCCGACGACAAGGTCGTGTACGCCTGGGTGCCCGACATCATCCGCTACTACACGGGCGAAGAGCCGATCATCCCCAACGTGCCCACGTGGCGGTGCCTGTACCGGGACGAGCGTGACTACGTGCTCAGCCACCTGGACCAGATGGTGGTGAAGCCGGCCAACGAGTCCGGTGGCTACGGGATCCTGATCGGTGACCGGGCCGGACCCCACGAGCTGCTCGAGCGGGCGGCCGCCATCCGCCGCAACCCGCGCAACTGGGTGGCCCAGCCCATCCTCAACCTGTCCACCGCGCCCACGTTGTGCGACGGGCGCATCGAGCCGCGCCATCTCGACCTGCGGCCGTTCATCCTCACCGGCACGCGCAGCTACGTCACCAAAGGCGGGCTCACGCGCGTCGCCCTCCGCCGGGGCTCGCTGGTGGTCAACTCGAGCCAGGGTGGCGGCAGCAAGGACACCTGGATCGTGGACACCAGCTACGACCACGAGCGCGCCCTCCGGGCCCGCCGGTCCTGCGCGGCCGGCGCCGCCGGTGCCGGCGGCGGGTAGGCCGTGCTGCTCAGCCGCGTCGCCAGCAACGTCTACTGGGCGGCGCGCTACCTCGAGCGGGCCGAGGACACCGCCCGCGTGGTGCGGGAGCACACCGACTTCATCGTCGACGTGCCCCACCGGTTCAACCCGCAGTGGTGGCCCCTGCTGGCCATCACGGGCAGCCGCGTGGAGTTCGACGGCCGCTATCCCGACGACCGCGAGCGCCACGTCATCGCCTTCCTGGTGGCCGACCCCGACAACCCGGGGAGCATCCGGGGGGCGATAGAGATGGCCCGCGACAACCTCCGCACCACCCGCGAGGTGCTGCCCCGGGAGGCCTGGCAGGCCATCAACGACACCTACCTGTTCTGCGCCGCCAACGCCCTCGACGGTGTCGATCGCCGCTCGCGATCCCGGTTCCTCGCCCGCATCGTGGCCGACTGCCAGCGCGTCATCGGGATCCTCGACGGCACCATGCAGCGGGACCACACGTTCGCCTTCATCCGCCTGGGCCGGGCCATCGAGCGCGCCGACATGACCACGCGTGTGCTCGACGTGCGCGCCGGGATGCCCACACCGGAGGCGGCGTCGTACGACGGGGCGCGCTGGATGAGCGTGCTGCGGTCGCTGTCGGCGCTGCAGATGTACCACCGGGGTGCGCCGGGGGGCATCGACGGCGCGCGCGCCGTGCGGTTCGTGCTGGAGGACCCCGCCTTTCCCCGCTCGGTCGCCTACTGCCTGGCGGCCATGGAGAAGAGCCTCGAGGAGCTGCCGCGCGCCGAGTCGCCCCGCGCCGCGGCGCAGGCGGCGCGGGCGGTGCTGGCCGACCTCCCGATCGAGGGCCTGCTGGCCGCCGGCTGCCTCCACGCCGAGATGGACCGCCTGCAGGTCGCCATCGCCGCGGTGCACGACAAGGTCGTCGGGACCTACTTCTCGATGGCGCCCGTCGCCGTATGAGGACCGGATGCGGGGCCGGACGAGGACCCCGGTGAGGACCGGATGAGGGGCCGATGACGGCGCCCGCGAGGGTGGGCGCCGG
>JBIOZN010000162.1:0-9696 GCA_044871175.1 Acidimicrobiales bacterium
GCTCGGACTGGCGGCGCAGGCCATCGAGCACGGCCGCCGCCGCCAGGTAGCCGGTGCCGTGGTCGAGCAGCTGGCAGGGAAGCGCGCCGGGGCGGGCGCCGTCGACCGACTCCCCGGCGGCGATGCCCGTGGGCGCCTGCACGACGCTGTCGAAGCCCCGCCGGCCCGCCCACGGGCCTCGGTGACCCCAGGCGGCGAGGTGGACGACGACCAGGCCGGGATGGCGCGCGGCCAGGGCGTCGACGCCGAGCCCGTGCTTGTCGAGCGCACCCGGCCGGTAGCCGCACACCACGACGTCGGCCTCATCCAACAGGCCGTGCAGCGTCGCCCGGCCGTCGGCCCCGGCGAAATCGACCAGGGCGCTCCGCTTGCCCAGCAACGTGTCGGCCACACTCCCCGGGGCCATGTCGGGGTGGCGGGGCGGGTCGAGGCGGAGCACGTCGGCGCCGAGGGCGGCCAGGAACCGGGTGCACACCGGCCCCGCGATCACGCGCGTCAGGTCGACGACCCGCACGCCCGACGCGAGCCGGTCGCCCGCCGGGCGCCGGCGAGGCGGGCCGTCACCGACGCGCTCGTGGCCCACCAGGGGCTCCCCCGCCACTGCCTGACCCTGCGGGTGGACGCGCCAGGCGGCGAGGGGGAGCACGGCGGCGGCGACGCCGCCGGCCGCCACCACCTGCTCTTGGACCTCCTCGGCTCGGCGTTCGGCCAGCGCCGCCCCGACGGCGTCGGGATCCTCCGAGGTCCCGAGGGCGCGCACGAGGGCGGCGCGGTGCCAGGGATAGTTGCCATGGGTCCGCAGCCAGCCGTCGGCCGTCGGCCAGAACCGGGACAGGGAGGCGAAGCCGGCCCCGGCCGGGCGCCCCTCGAGCGCGAAGTACCGTTCACTGCGCACGGCCGCCGTGATGTGGGCGCGATCGATCGTCACCCCGCCGCCACCGGCACCACCCGACCGGTGGGGCTTCAACGCCGACGCCGCCCGCCAGGCGGCTCCCACACAGGCCACTGCGGCCGCTTCGGCGGGGAAGCGCGACGGGAGGTCCCCGGCCGTCCCGACGATGCGCACCGCGCGGTCGGCCAGGGCGGTGCCCTCGGCGCCCGCCACCGCGCTCCAGGCCTGGGCGAGCCGGTTCGTCTCCTCGTCGCCCGTCACCCGGCCATCGTGCCGCACCGCTGGAAGTACGGTCGGGTTCGTGGAGACGGTGGAGTTCGCGAGCAACGGCGCCCAGGCATCCGGCTATCTCGCTCGGCCGCCCCGGGGCTCGGGCCCCGGGGTGGTGGTGGTCCAGGAGTGGTGGGGGGTGGACTCCGGCATCAAGGAGATGGCCGAACGGCTGGCGACGGCCGGATTCGTCGCCCTCGTGCCCGACCTGTACCACGGCGAGGTGGCCGGGCACGACGAGATGGACAAGGCCGCGCGGCTGATGCAGACCCTCCCGCCCGACCGGGCCGCCCGGGACATGAGCGGGGCGGTCGACTTCCTCGCCGCCCACGAGGCGGTCACCGGCGACGGCGTGGGTGTGGTCGGCTTCTGCATGGGCGGGATGCTGACGCTCATCCTCGCGGCCAACCGGCCCGACAAGATCAAGGCGGCCGTGCCGTTCTACGGCTTCCCCCAGGGTGACGTCGAGCCCGACTGGTCACGGCTCACGGCCTCCGTCCGCGGGCACATGGCCGAAAACGACGACTTCTTCACCCCTCAGGCCGCCCTGTCGCTGCAGGACAAGCTGCGGGCGATGGGCAAGGACGTCACCCTCACCGTCCATCCGGGCACGGGGCATGCATTCATGGGCCCGCACAACGCCATGGGCACGCTGGACGAGGAACTGGCCGCCCGGATCTGGCCCGAGGTCGTCGCCTTCCTGCACGCGCAGCTCGACTAGCGCACCCGATCGAGCACCGGCGCCGGTAAGTCTCGGCGCGATCTCCGCCACAGAGGGGGGAATCCGCGCCGAGATTTGCTCAGTAGCGGTTCAGCTGGCGGGGACCTTGATCTTGTCGCCCGGGTGGATCACCGAGTCGGCGGTGAAACCGTTGACCTCGAGCAGCTTGTTGTAATCGACGCCCAGCTTCTTGGCGATGCCCGCCAGGTAGTCGTTGGCCTGCACGGTGTAGGTGCCCGCGACCCCACCGGCGGCCGTGGTGGTGGCTCCGCCGGCGGCCGTCGTGTCGCTGCCCCCGCCGGCAGCGGTGGTGTCGGTGCCGCCCCCGCCGTTGCCGCCGCTCGGGACCTTGATCTTCTGGCCCGGCACGATGAGCGAATCGGACGTGAAGCCGTTGACCTCGAGCAGGGCGTTGAAGTCGACGCCCAGCTTCTTGGCGATGCCCGACAGGTAGTCGCCCGCCTTCACGGTGTACGTGCCGGCGGCGTCGCCGCTGCCCCCGCCGGCGGCGGTGGAGCCGGGGCTGGCGCCGGCGACCGTGGTGCTGGGCGGAGGCGGGAAGGTGGGACCGGCGTTCGGGTTCACCGTCGTGGGCGGCGCGGCGGTGGTGGCCGTGGTGATGGGAGGAATGGTGGGGAACGCCGTGACCGAGGTCGAAGTGGCGACGGCATCCTCGCCGTCGTCCCCCGAGCCGCAGGCGCCCACGACGAGCACCGCCGCGGCCGCCCCCACCAGCGGCCGCACCCATCGGCGGGCGACACGCGATCGCGATGCGTTCGTCATAGAACGGGCAGCCTAGGTCGCGGCCGCGTGCGGCTCGCGTCAGCGTCGATCAAGCTGCCGGCGTGCTCTTCGACGGCCGCACCCTCGACGGCATCGCCGCCGGGCGCGTCGATCTCGCCTTCCGGCGCTGGGAGCGCCCCCGCGCCCGCGCGGGCGGCCGCCAACGCACACGCATCGGCGTCGTCGCCTTCGACGCCGTCGAGGTCGTGGACGCGGCGACGATCACCGATGCCGACGCCCGGCGCGCCGGTCTTCCCGATCGGGGCGCCCTCGTGACCATGCTCGACACCCGCCCGGGCGCCGTGCATCGCATCCGCCTGCGGCTCGAAGGGCCCGATCCCCGGGTGGCGCGGCGCGAGCAGGCGGAGGTCGACGACGCCCTGCTCGCCCGCCTGGCCCGGCTGCCGTGGGCGCGGCCGGTACTGATGCTGATCGCCGAGCACCCCGGCGTGCGCGCCCCCGACCTGGCCGCCTCCCAGGGTCGCGAGACGCTGCCGTTCAAGCGCGACGTGCGCAAGCTGAAAGAGCTCGGCCTCACCGAGAGCCTCCCGGTTGGCTACCGCCTGTCGCCGCGCGGCGAGGCCGCCCTCGCCCGGCTGCGGGCCGACCATCCGTAGGCCCGCCCGTACAACGCGTACCGACTACGGATGACCACCGTCGGGGGCGGCGCGATGGTCGGCGCACCCCCTACCGACCTCCGAGGAGGACTCCATGGCCAGCATCAACGCCTGCGAAGGCTGCACCGGCAGCGCGCAGACCAGGAGCGAGCTCAACAGCACCTACGACGTCCCGTGGGAAGCGTTCATCACCAACGATCACCTGTGTATCGAGTTCACCAACTCGGGCAGCACGGACATGAGCGTGAACCTGTGGCTGGACGACAGCGAGGGCAACGGCGCCCTCACCGGCACCTACTCGGTGTCCGTTCCGGCCGGCGCGACGGTGTACCAGTGCGCCAGTGACTTCGGCTACCGCGCCGATCAAACGGCGCCGGTCGAGAAGGCCGTCGTCCACACGACCCTCACGACGCAGGGCAACCTCTACTGCGCCATCTACTGAGCCGCCGGCTCAGAACGTCACCAGCGCCGGGTCCTCGATGGTGAGGTGGTGGTGGTCGCCCAGCGACTGCACCGCCCGTACGCCGTAGCGCGCCGCCCGCACGACCGACACCGACGTGTGGGCGGGGCGGAACAGCATGTCCATGGGGCTGCCCACCAGATGGGCGACGTAGGCGTTCACCACGCCGCCGTGGCAGGCCACCGCCACCCGCTTGCCCGGGTGGGTGGCGGCGATGGCCTCCATGGCCGTGACCACGCGGTTGCGGAACGCCGCGCTCGACTCTGACAGCGGGTAGATGTCCCACCGCCGCTCGGCGATCATGCGCTCGCGCAGGCCGGCCATCGTCATCTCGCCCAGGATGTCGGTGGCCGTGCTGCCCGGCGGCATGTCCCGGAACAGCTCGACCTCGCGCAGGTCGTCCACCACCAGCAACTCGGCACCGTGGTGGCGGGCGATCTCCGCGCCGGTGTCGTAGGCCCGCTTCAGCGGGCTGGTGATCACGGCGTCGATGCGCTCCTCGGCGAAGCGCCGCCCCAGGAGGTGGGCCTGGCGCCGGCCGAGGTCGGACAGCTCGGGGTCGGCCCAGTCGCTCACCGTCGCCAGGGCAGGATCGCGTACCGCCTGCTGGCCGTGACGCACGAGCACGAGCTCACAGATGCCCTCGCCCTCGGTGAGGAAGGCGGTGTCGAGGACCGAGGGGATACGGGACTTCGGCGTCACCGGGGAAGGGATACGGGACTTCGGCGTCACAAGGGACGAGAGCCTACCGGCACCCCCTGCGGAGGCCTCAGGAGACTCAGGAGAGCTCAGGCACGCGTCGCCGCCATCACCCGCTCGAGTGTGGCCCGCTCGTCGAGGCCCTCGGCTTCGGCCGCGGCCATCGCGGTGAGGACCCGCTTGAAGTCGCGCGGCATGACCTTGACGAAGGCCGCCTTGGCCTCGTCCCACGCGCCCAGCAGCCGGGCGGCCACCGTCGACTCGGTGTAGGCCAGGTGGGCGTCGACCGTGGCGCGCAGGAACGCGATGTCGGCGTCGTCGAGAGGCTCGAGGTCGACCATCTCGGTGTTGACCCGCCCCGGGAAGGTGCCGTCCTCGTCGAGCACGTAGGCGATCCCCCCCGACATGCCGGCGGCGAAGTTGCGTCCCGTCGCGCCCAGCACCACCGCCCGGCCGCCGGTCATGTACTCACAGCCATGGTCACCGACGCCCTCGACCACGGCGGCGGCGCCCGAGTTGCGCACGCAGAAGCGTTCGCCCACGACGCCGCGCAGGTACAGCTCGCCGCCGGTGGCGCCGTAGGCGATCACGTTGCCGGCGATGACGTTGCGCTCGGCCGGGAACGGAGCGCGCGGGTGGGGGCGCACGATGACCCGGCCGCCCGAGAGGCCCTTGCCCACGTAGTCGTTGGCGTCGCCGGTGAGGCGCAGCGTGATCCCGCCGGGCAGGAAGGCGCCGAGGCTCTGCCCGGCCGAGCCGCAAAGGGAGATGTCGATGGTGCCGTCGAGCAGGCCCGCGCCCCCGTACCGGCGCGTGACCTCGGAGCCGAGCATGGTGCCCACCGTGCGGTTGACGTTGCGCACCGGCAGCTCGATGGCCACCGGCGTGCCGTGCTCGAGCGCCGGCCGGGCCCGCTCGATCAGCACCCGGTCGAGGGCGTGCTCGAGCCCGTGGTCCTGGCTGGTGGTGCACCGCAGCTGCTGGCCCTGCGCCGCGTAGGGGTTGTCGGGCGGAGCGAGCACGCGGGACAGGTCGAGGCCGGCCGCCTTCCAGTGGTCGACGGCGCGGCGCACGTCGAGGCACTCGACCTGGCCCACCGCCTCGGCCACCGACCGGAAGCCCAGGGCGGCCAGGCGCTCGCGCACGTCCTGGGCCACGAACTCGAAGAAGTTCACGACGAACTCGGGGCGCCCGGTGAACCGCTTGCGCAGCTCGGGGTTCTGCGTGGCCACGCCCACGGGGCAGGTGTCGAGGTGGCAGACGCGCATCATCACGCAGCCGGCGACGATGAGCGGCGCAGTGGAGAAGCCGAACTCCTCGGCGCCCAGCAGCGCCGCCACGATCACGTCGCGCCCGGTCTTCATCTGGCCGTCGGCCTGCACCACGATGCGGTCGCGCAGGCCGTTGAGCACCAGCGTCTGCTGGGTCTCGGCCACCCCGATCTCCCACGGCGCGCCGGCGTGCTTCAGCGAGGTGAGCGGGGAGGCGCCGGTGCCACCGTCGTGCCCGGAGATGAGCACCACGTCGGCGTGGGCCTTGGACACGCCGGCCGCCACCGTGCCCACCCCCACCTCGGCCACCAGCTTCACGTGGATGCGGGCGAACGGGTTGGCGTTCTTCAAGTCGTGGATGAGCTGCTTCAGGTCCTCGATCGAGTAGATGTCGTGGTGGGGCGGCGGGGAGATGAGCCCGACACCGGGCGTGGAGTGGCGGGTCTTGGCGATCCACGGCCACACCTTGTTGCCCGGCAGCTGGCCGCCCTCGCCCGGCTTGGCGCCCTGCGCCATCTTGATCTGGATGTCGTCGGCGTTGACGAGGAACTCACTGGTCACGCCGAACCGGCCCGAGGCCACCTGCTTGATGGCCGAGCGGCGCCAGTCGCCGTTGGGGTCGGGGACGAAGCGCTCGGGGTCCTCGCCCCCTTCGCCCGTGTTGGAGCGGGCGCCGAGCCGGTTCATGGCGATGGCCAGGGTCTCGTGGGCCTCGGCCGAGATCGACCCGTAGCTCATGGCGCCGGTGTTGAACCGCTTCACGATCTCGCTGACCGGCTCGACCTCGTCGATCGGCACCGGCGGGCGCTGGCCCTCCTTGAACGTGAACAGGCCCCGCAGCGTGCCTAGGCGCGCGGCACGCCCGTCGACCAGCTCGGTGTACTGCCGGAAGATGTCCCAGCGGCGCGCCTTGGTGGCGTGCTGCAGCTTGTACACGGTGTCGGGGTTGAACAGGTGGTACTCGCCCTCGCGCCGCCACTGGTACTCGCCCCCCACGTCGAGGCGCCGGTGGGCCCGCTCCTCGGGCCGGGCGGGGTGGGCCAGGGCGTGGCGGGCGGCCACCTCAGCGGCCAGCTGGTCGAGGCCGATGCCCCCGAGCCGGCTGGCCGTGCCGGTGAAGTGCTCGTCGACGAGGTTCTGGGCCAACCCGATGGCTTCGAACACCTGGGCCCCGGTGTAGGACGCCACCGTGGAGATGCCCATCTTCGACATCACCTTGAGCACGCCCTTGCCCGCCGCCTTGATGTAGTTGGCGATCGCCTTCTCGGCGGTGATGCCGGGCAGGGCGCCCTCGCGGGTCATGTCCTCGAGCGACTCGAAGGCGAGGTAGGGGTTCACCGCCCCGGCGCCGTAGCCGATGAGCAGCGCCATGTGGTGCACCTCGCGGGCGTCACCCGCCTCCACCACCAGGCACACCTTCGTGCGGGTGCGCTCGCGGATGAGGTGGTGGTGCACGGCCGAGGTGAGCAGCAGCGACGGGATCGGTGCGTAGGTCTCGTCGGCGTTGCGGTCGGAGAGCACGATGATGCGCGCCCCCTCGGCGATGGCGCGCGACACCTGCCGGCGCACGGCCTCGATGGCCGTGGCCAGCGCCGCCCCGCCCCCGCGCACCCGGTACAGCCCGCTCACCACCGCGGCGGCGAACCCGGGCAGGTCACCGTCGTCGTTGATGTGGATCAGCTTGGCCAGCTCGTCGTTGTCGATGACGGGAAACGGCAGCACCACGTGCCGGCAGCTGGAGGCGGTGGGCGCCAGCAGGTTCCCTTCGGGCCCGATGGTGCCGCCGAGGGCGGTGACCATCTCCTCCCGGATGGCGTCGAGGGGCGGGTTGGTGACCTGCGCGAACAGCTGGGTGAAGTAGTCGAACAGCAGCCGGGGCCGCTCGGACAGCACCGCGATGGGCGTGTCGCTGCCCATCGATCCGATGGGCTCGGCGCCGGCGCGGGCCATCGGACCGAGGATGACCTTGAGCTCTTCGTGGGTGTAGCCGAACACCTGCTGGCGGCGCACCACCGACTCGTGGCTGAACACCACGTGCTCGCGCTCGGGCAGGTCGGGCAGCTTCAGGATGCCGGCGTGCAGCCATTCCTCGTAGGGTGCCTCGGTGGCCAGGTCGGCCTTGATCTCGTCGTCGTCGACGATGCGACCCTTGGCCGTGTCGACCAGGAGCATGCGCCCCGGCTGCAGGCGGCCCTTGCACACGACCTCGGCGGGGTCGAGGTCGACCACGCCGACCTCGGACGCCATGATGACGCGGTCGTCGGCGGTGACCCAGTAGCGGGCCGGGCGCAGGCCGTTGCGGTCGAGGACGGCGCCGATGACCGTGCCGTCGGTGAACGTGACCGCCGCGGGCCCGTCCCAGGCCTCCATGAGCGAGGCGTGGAACCGGTAGAAGGCGCGCCGGGCCGGGTCCATGTCGGGGTGGTGCTCCCACGCCTCGGGGATCATCATGAGCACGGCGTGGGGCAGGCTGCGCCCGCCCAGGTGCAGCAGCTCGAGCACCTCGTCGAAGCTGGCCGAGTCGCTGGCGCGAGGCGTGCAGATGGGGAAGATGCGCGCGAGATCGCCGGGAATGAGATCGCTCTGCAACAGGGCCTCGCGAGCCCGCATCCAGTTGCGGTTGCCCTGCACCGTGTTGATCTCGCCGTTGTGGGCGATGAAGCGGTACGGGTGGGCGAGGGGCCACGTCGGGAACGTGTTGGTGGAGAAGCGGCTGTGCACCAACACCAGTGCCGAGGCGAAGCGCTCGTCGCGCAGCTCGGGGTAGAACGCCGACAGCTGCGGCGTGGTGAGCATCCCCTTGTAGACCATCGTGCGGCACGACAGCGACGGGAAGTAGGGCGAGGTGCCGCCGTCCTCCCCGCCGACCTCCCGTTCGGTGCGTTTGCGAAGCACGAACGCCTTGCGGTCGAGGTCGATGCCCGTCGCCCCGGTGGGGTCGGCGATGTACAGCTGCCGGAAGCGGGGCATGACGGCCCGGGCGGCGTCGCCCAGCGCCGACGGGTCGGTGGGTACGTCGCGCCAGCCGAGCACGGTGAGGCCCTCGTCGGCGACGATGGCCTCGATGCCCGCGACGGCGCGGGCGCAGTGGTCGGGGTCGGCGGGCAGGAAGGCGATGCCGGTGACGTAGGCGCCGGGGTCGGGCAACGGGAACGGTGTGACGGCGCGCAGGAACGCGTCAGGCACCTGCACGAGGATCCCGGCACCGTCGCCGGTGTCGGGCTCGGCCCCGGTGGCGCCCCGGTGCTGCAGGTTCTCGAGGGCGCCGATGGCAGTGCGAACGAGGTCGTGGCTCACGCGCCCGTGCAGGTCGACGACGAACGCAACGCCGCAGGCATCGTGCTCGTAGCGGGGGTCGTAGAGGCCGCCGGGCGCGGGGGTTCCTGCTCGCATGGGTCGTGTGCGTTCCTCGATCGGAGGGAGATCGGTCGGGGACGCAGGGGGACGACGCTGGCCCGGACTGCGAGAGCGAAGCATACGCCACGGGCCCGGCGACGAGACGCCTCGCCGGGCCGAAGACGAGACGTGAGAGCGGCGCGCGACACTGGACCGCTCCGAGGAGAGCTCGCCCGGCGCGGCGGCGAGCCAGGAAGTCGCCCACATGCCCGATCGCACCGAGTTCGCCGAGTTCGTCGCCGACGTGGAGCCGTCGCTGCGGCGCGCCCTGGCTGACGGCTTCGGACCCGACGCCGGCCGGGAAGCCACCATCGACGCGCTCGCTTTTGCCTGGGCCAACTGGGATCGGGTCTGCGCCGCCGCCGATCCCACCGCTTACCTGACACGGGTGGGCGAGACGGCGGCCGAGCGCCACGTGGGCGACCTCACCGGCGACGTCACGGCGATCCTGCCCCGCAGCACCACCGCGTTCGACGCCGTCGTGCCCCCGGTGAGCGACGAGGCGGCCGTGGCCCGCTCGAACGAGCTGGCCGGCGGGGGCGTCACCACCATGGTGCGCCCCGGAGGCAGCCGGGTGCCGGTGGCGG
>JBIOZN010000163.1:0-6251 GCA_044871175.1 Acidimicrobiales bacterium
CTCGCGGCGGCGGCGACCCCTACTGAACGGTGCGCTCGGCGGCGGCGACCATCCGGCCGGCCAGTGCGCCGGCTACGGCGGCGACGGTGAGCTGGGGGGCGGCCCGAGGCAGCGTCGGCAGCACCGAGGCGTCCACCACGACGACGCCCTCGTAGCCGACGAGGCGGCCCTCGGCCGTCGTGACCTGGCCGGCCGCCGTCGTGCCGGCCGGGTGGTAGACGTCGGCCAGGTGGCCTGCGAGCCAGCGGTCGAGGTCGTCGTCGCCGGCGTCGGCCAGCTCCACGGGAGTCGCGTCGGCGCCCAAGGACACGCCGCCCGGCTCCGCGATGTCGGTCAGCTCCTGGCTGCGGGCCAGCCGACCGAGCACTCGAACCACCGCCCGCAACCCGCGCCGGTCACGCTCGTCGCCGAGCGGGTCGAACGTGACCTCGGCAGCGACGGCGGGATCGGGCGAACGCAGCTGGACGCTCCCGGTGCCGTGGGCCCCGAGGTGGACGCCGAGCACCGCGCCGGTGGCGAGGCCGGCGGCATCGGTACCCGTGAGCGCGAGGGGCACGAGTTGGATGTCCCCGGTGCGGACGACGGCACCGGTGGGAGCGGCGTCGGCCGTCGGAGCCCGGGCGGTCGGACGCAACGCCAGTGACACCGCCACCGCGCTGTGGTCGCGCAGGCCGGCCCCCAGCCCGTCGACCTCCACCCCGCCGCGCAGCAGGATCGCGGGCGTCGCCAGAGCGCCGGCCGCCACCACCACCACGTCCGCCTCCAGCTCCTCGCCCCCGGCGAGGCGCACACCGGCGGCCCTCCGTCCCTCGAGGAGCACCCGGTCGACCAGTGCGCCGGACCGCACCGGGACGCCCTCACCCGGCAGGGCGCGACCGTCCATGGTCCGGCCGAGCCGCACCGGTCCGGTGGCGGAGGCACCCAGGGCCGGAGCGGCCGTCATCAGAGCGCGATCGAGTGGGCTCCAGCGCTCCGGCGCGACCACGACACCGAGGTCGGCCGGCACGGGCGGAACCTCCAACGGCGCCAGCCGGGCCCGGTCGCTGGCCGATGGGACCTCCCACAGCCCGCCGTTCACCGCCGCTCCCCCACCCACGCCCCGGCCCTGCAGGTAGGGCACGGCCGGCGCACGGGGCGTCCTCCGCACACGGAGCTCGTCCCATGTGCGCCCCGGCACGGTCGCGGCGCGCAGGTAGTTGGGGCTGTCCATCTCGGCCCGCTCGGCCCCGGTCGGCCACCCGGGGCCGGCCTCGAGGACGGCCACGTCCCAGCCGGCGTCGAGCAGGCGCCGGCCGGCGGTGAGCCCGGCGACGCCCGCCCCGACGACGAGGGCGCGAGGCGGGCGCAGGGCCGGATGCGGGCCGGGCCGCGGGGCCGTCAGGCAGCCGCGTTCGGGCCGGCGACGGGGTCGGCCGCAGCGGTCCGCGCCGTCACCTGGGCGCTGGCCGCCCGCACGTCGGCCCGGCGGTCACGAGCGGGCACGCCGTTGACGGCCTCGGTGCTGATGGCGTAGTAGCCCAATGTGTAGGCGATGGCCCGCAGGTTGATGCCCAGCACCTCCCGGTCGACGTTGCCGAGGTTGTCGCACGCCTGGTGGTAGCAGGGGTCGAAGGCCACGCCGGCCTGGCCGCTCCACTTGGCGGCCTGCGCGGGGCTCATGATGTCCTCGGCCCCCGTGAACAACCCGCCGGACGGGATGCCGGCACCGATGAACGGGCCGTAGTCGGAGCGCCCGTCGAAGTCGGTGCCCTCGGTGGCGACGCCCTCGTAGTCGTTGATGTAGTCGACGAAGGTCTGTTCGATCTGGGCCGACCCGTAGGGCCCGGGCCCGGCGCCCACCGCATCGGAGTCGTCGCCGTCGTAGACGAAGAACCCGGCGTTGGGCGAGCCCACCATGTCGAAGTTCAGGTACAGGGCGATGTTGAGCTTCTGCTCGTCGGTGCGGGTGTCGACGTAGTGCGTCGACCCCAACAGGCCGCCCTCCTCGGCGCCCCACCAGGCGAAGCGGACCTTGTTGTTGATGTTCGGCTGGCTGCCGAGCTCGAGCGCGGTCTCGAGGAGGGCGGCTGAACCCGAGCCGTTGTCGTTGATGCCGGGACCCTTGGTGACGCTGTCGAGGTGCGCGCCCGCCATCACGACGTTGTAGGGCCGGCCGGTCCCGGTCTCGGCGATGACGTTCTCGGCCGGGCGGGTCTCGCTGATGATGTCGACCGAGATGTTCACCACCAGGTCCTGCGTGGCCGCGAACGCCGCCCCGGTGGCGTAGGAGACGGTGACGGTGGGGATGTCCTTCTGGTCACCGAGCGTGGCGAACACGAGGCCGAGGCGATCGTCCCCCGGAACCTCGTTGCCCTGGTTGAAGATGACCACGCCGATGGCGCCGGCGGCCTGGGCGTTGTCGACCTTCTGGCCGAACGAGCACGTGCCCCGCTGGATGAGGGCGATCTTGCCGGCGACGATGCTGGCCCCCGTCGCGTCGACGAAGTCGGCCGCCTCGCACCCACTCGCCGACAGGCGCGGCGGGGTGAGGTTGACGTTGACGGGCACGACCTCGCCCTCGACCGTGCCCGAGCCCGAGAAGTCGGCGGTGTCGAAGTCGACCTGGTCCACGTAGGTGGTCGGCGTGGGGGCCACCTGCGTGAAGGTCGACAGCGAGTCGAAGTAGTCGAACTGGAAGGGCTGCCGGGTGACCTGGAAGCCGGCGGCCTCGAGACGCCCGGCGATGTACTCCGCACTGGCGTCGAAGCCCGGGGTGCCGGCAGCCCGGTTCGGGTTGCCGGTCAGCACGTTGGGATTGCCTTCGGCGATGCGCTGCAGGGCGATGAGATGGCGATTGGCACCGTCGGCCCCGAACACCTCGACACGGTTGGCCAGGCGCTCGGCGAAGCGCACCTGCCGGGGCACCGCCGCCCCCGCCGGCGAGGCCCAGGCCGTGATGGCGCTTCCCAACGCCAACGCCGCGACGAGCGAGCGCGCGGTGCGCCCCTGCCTTCGAGTCATGAGCTCCCCCTTGTCCGCCGGCCGGCGACGGTGCCGGACCGTGCGTTCACCTTGGCGGCACCTGGCGATGCGCGTCAAGCCGGAGGCCTACCTACGGCTCGGGCGGCGTCTCCACCGGGAGGCCCGCGAGGTGGGCGGCGTCGTTGTAGCGGCGCAGCACCCACCAGTCGTCGTGGCCGTCGTTGCGGGTGAGCTCGGTGAGCGAGGTGTTCAGGGTCCACAGGTGGAACCCACCCACCATGGGCAGGCCGAGGAGCGACCGAAGCGCCACGTCGATCACCCCGCCGTGGCACACCACCACGACGGTGCGGCCCATGTGCTCGGCGATGAGCTCGTGCACCGCAACGGCGGTGCGGAACTGGAAGGCGGCGATGGTCTCGCCGCCGGGGAAGCCGGCGGTGTACGGGTCGCGCTGCCAGCGGGAGACGTCGATCTTGGCG
Source organism: Acidimicrobiales bacterium (assembly GCA_044871175.1). Lineage (GTDB taxonomy): Bacteria > Actinomycetota > Acidimicrobiia > Acidimicrobiales > Ilumatobacteraceae > JBIOZN01. The sequence continues at coordinate 3,441 of JBIOZN010000163.1, forward strand.
ACCACGTCGGCGTAGGCGAGGCCGTCCCACTCCGAGCCGGGGTCGTGCTCGCGCAGGTCGGGCACCACCACCGGGTCGCCGACGGCGAGCGCGGGGGCGATGACCGCCGCGGTCTCGGCGGCGCGGGGCATCGAGCTGGTGACGAACACGTCGCCCTCGATCTCGCCGGTGCGGGCCAGCCGGTCGCGCAACGCCTCGGCCTGGAGCCGGCCGAGGTCGGACAGGCCCGTGTCTCCGGTGTTGCCGCCGACGATGCGGCGCACGCTGGCGTTGGACTCGCCGTGGCGGATGAACACCAGCCGGGTCATCCGCCCGACGCTACGACCTGGGTTTGCACCCTCAGGGCCCCATATGGGCGCTCAGCGCGCAAACCCAAGGGAGGGGCGTCAGGCGAGCTTCTCGACGAAGGCTTCGAGCTGGCGGAGGTTGCGGCACTCGTACACGCCGTCGGTGTGGGTGCCGTACTCGCCCACGATCGAGTCGCCCGTGTTCCAGTAACTGCGGGGCTCGGGGTTGAGCCAGTACACGTGGCGGGCCTTGCCCTGCAGCTCCTTCACCACCCAGCTCTGGGGCGAGTGGTAGTTGTTGCGGGCGTCGCCCAGCAGCAGCACCGTGGTCTTGGGCCCGACCTCGCGCCCCCAGCGCTCCCAGAACGTCTCGAAGGCGTGGCCGTAGTCCGAGTGCCCGTCCACCCACACCACGTCGGCTTCCGTGTTCACCCGGTGCACCGCCTCGGTGATGTCCTCGACACCCTTGAAGTAGTCGGTGACCTCGTCGATGCCGTCGATGAACACAAAGGCGCGCACCTTGGAGAACTGGTTCGAGATGGCGTACACCAGGTGCAGCGTGAAGCGGGCGAAGGCGGCGACCGACCCGGAGATGTCCGCCACCACCATGAGCTCGGGCTTGGACGGCCGGGGGTACTTGAACTTGGGCTCGGCCGGCACCCCGCCGTAGCTGAGCGAGTGGCGCACCGTGCTGCGGAAGTCGAGTGGCCCCTTGCGCTCGTGCTTGCGCTTGCGGGCCAGGCGGGCGGCCAGCTTGCGGGTGAGGGGCTGCAGCGCCTTGCGCAGCGCCACCGCCTCGTCCCGGCTGGCGTGCATGAAGTCCACGTCTTCGGGCAGCGGCTTGCGCAGCGTCTTGGCCATGGCCTCCACGCCCCGGTCGGCCACCAGGCGGCGCCGGATCTCGGCCTCGACCTCCTGGCGGAACCGGTCGATGCGGATCTGGTACTCGTCACGCTCGAGCCGCTCCTCCAGCGGCGTGAGCCCGTCGGCCTCCTGGCGGGTCTGCTCCATCAACCGCTCGAGCAGGCCGTCGAGGTCGAGGTTGCGCAGCGTCCGGTACAGGTAGTACGTGCCGCCGACGGGCCGGCCGGGCTCCATGCCGGCGTAGCGGCTGACGGCCTGGCGGGCCAGGGCGCGCAGCAGGGCCTCGTCACCGCGCATCATGGCCTGGTACAGCAGCGCCGCCAGCTCCTCGGGCGTGAGCTGGTCCATGGTGCCACCGCCGGCCCGCTCGCCCGGCTGGCCCAGCTCCTGTTGCAGCTCGCGCCAGAACTGCTCGTCCTCTTCGTCCGGGCGCACGGCGTACTGCGGGCCCCGCAGGCTGAAGTACACCTCGAACACGGTCTCGAAGCTGCGCCAGTGGGCCTGGTTCTTCACCAGCGTGGCGGCCAGGGCGTACTTGAACGCCTCCCGGTCCTCCAGCGGGATGTGGGTGACCGCCTCCATGGCGTCGAGGTTCTCGGTGAGCGACACGGGCAAGCCGGCGGCGCGCAGCTCCTGGATGAACCCCGACAGCAGATCGAGCACGGCAGGTCCTGCGACTTCCTACTTCTCGACGCTCAGTTCCTTGGCCGCCTTGGCGATGTCGGTCTGGTACTTGAGCAGGATGTGCAGCGTCTCCTTGGCCGTCTTCTCGTCGATGGAGTCGAAGCCCAGCAGCACGAGGGTGCGGGCCCAGTCGATCGTCTCGGACACCGACGGCGACTTCTTCAACTCGAGCTGGCGGATCGAGCGCACGATGCGGGCCACCTGGTCGGCCAGGTGGGCGGTGATGCCCGGCACCTTGGTGAGCACGATCTCCTTCTCCCGGTCGAGCTCGGGGTAGTCGATGTGCAGGAACAGGCACCGGCGCTTCAGCGCCTCGGACAGCTCACGGGTGTTGTTGGACGTGAGGAACACCAGTGGGATCTGGTTGGCCTCCACGGTGCCCAGCTCGGGAATGGACACCTGGTAGTCGGACAGGACTTCGAGGAGCAGCGCCTCGGTCTCGATCTCGACCCGGTCGACCTCGTCGATCAGCAGCACCACCGGCTCGGCGGCGCGGATGGCCTCGAGCAGCGGGCGGGTGAGCAGGAACTCGTCGCTGAAGATGTCGTCGTGGATGTCGGTCCAGCCCTCGCTCTCCCGGTCGGCCTGGATGCGAAGGAGCTGCTTCTTGTAGTTCCACTCGTACAGGGCCTTCGACTCGTCGAGTCCCTCGTAGCACTGCAGGCGGATGAGCCGGGCGCCCGACATCTCGGCCACCGACTTGGCCAGCTGGGTCTTCCCGGTGCCGGCCGGCCCCTCGACCAGCACCGGCTTGCCCAGCCGGTCGGCCAGGTACACCACACCGGCGATGCCCTCGTCGGCCAGATAGTCGACGCGACGGAGCCCCTGGCGCACGGTGGCGATGTCCTCGAACCGGGCGGGCGCAGGGGTGACGGCCATCTCCGCACCCTACCGGCCGCCTTGACCCCCGGGTCACGTCCGCCGCGCCGCCCGGCCCCCGGCGGTCAGCGGCGGGTGGAGCGGGGGCGGCGGTGAG
>JBIOZN010000164.1:0-2498 GCA_044871175.1 Acidimicrobiales bacterium
GGGCGACTTCATCGGCTGTGGGGCCGACGTACGCACCAGCCAGCAAGCAGTGCCGGGCTCGCTACGACACTGCGGTCGATTCCAGGACTCCTGACATAGCAGTGTGAAGTCCTCGTGGTTGTTGGTGGGCATCCACCCCCTGGTCCGAGCAGTGTGCAATAATTTTCGCAGAGGATTTGGTTGTTCAACGGGGGGTGCCGGATGGTGGTGTCAACAGTCAAGCTGGAGCCGATGCGTCCGTTGCCGTTGCCTCCTGCAGGGTCGGTGCCGTTGGCGCCGGGGGTCGACTTCGCCGAGGGCGGCGAGGGTGGGACGGTGTTCTTGTGGGGGATGGCGGGGTGGTGCTGGTCGGCGGGCGATGAGACGGCGCGGCGGCTGGCAGCGGTGCAGCTGGTCGACTCCGGTCAGGCCGTGCAGCGGGCGGTGGCCGACGCGTTCGGGGTCAACGAGACGACGTTGTGGCGGTGGCGGGTGGATTACGCCGAGGGCGGCGCCGACGCCTTGGCGCCGGCGCGGCGGGGTCCGAAGGGGCCGTCGAAGCTGACCGTCGACAAGGTGGCCGAGATCGCCGCGCTGCGCCGCAAGGGTGCGTCGATGGCGGCGATCGCCGAAGCGGTGGGGGTGTCGACCAACAGTGTCAGCCGGGCGCTGCGCGGCACACCACCACCACCACCACCACCACCGGCGGCGGCGACGGCGCGGTCTGAGCCGGCGACCGGGTTGGTGCCGTTGGCCCGTCCGGAGTCTCGTCAGGTGGAGCGTCAGGCCGCTCGCCGTGGTGAGCTCGCCGAGGCCGAGCCGAGGATCACGGCCGGGGCGGGCCTGCCGTTGGTGGGGGCGATGGTGATCCTGCCGGCGCTGGCGGTGACCGGTCTGTTGGAGTGCTTCGAGGAGGTCTACGGGAAGGCCAAGGCGGCGTTCTACGGGCTGCGCTCGCTGGTGTTGACGGTCGTGTTCGCCGCTGTGGTCGGTGAGCCGCGGGCCGAGGGGCTGACCCGCATCGACCCCGTCGCGGTCGGCCGGCTGCTCGGTCTGGACCGGGCCCCCGAACCCAAGACGCTGCGCAGGCGGGTGGCCGCGCTGGCCCAACGAGGGCTCGCCGACAAGTTGCTGGCCGCGTTGGCCGCCCGCCACGCCGCCGCCCACGCCGATGCGCTGGGCGTGCTCTACGTCGACGGGCACGTGCGCGCCTACCACGGCCGCGCCAAGCTGCCCAAGGCCCACGTCGCCCGGATCCGCCTGTCGATGCCCGCCGAGGTCGACACCTGGGTCGCCGACGCCAACGGTGACGGGCTGCTGGTGTGGTCGGCCCCGCCGGGGGCGTCGCTGACCGGCGAGCTGCGCCGGGTCGCCGCCTGGGCCCGCCAGCTCGTCGGCCCCGATCGGCGCCCGACGATTTGCTTCGACCGTGGCGGCTGGTCACCCCGGCTGTTCGCCGAACTGGCCGCCGCCGGGTTCGACATCCTCACCTACCGCAAGGCCCCCAAGACCCTCCAGCCCCGCCGCTCGTTCGTCGAGCACGTCTTCGTCGACGACGCCGGACGGGCCCACCACTACTGGCTGGCCGACCGGCGGGTGCGCATCGCCTACACCCACAACGGCCGCCGCCGCTACTTCGCCTGCCGCCAGATCACCCGCCTCGACCCCGCCACCGGCCACCAAACCCAGATCCTCACCACCCGCACCGACCCCGATCCCGCCCCCCTCGCCCACGCCATGTTCTCCCGCTGGCGCCAAGAGAACTTCTTCCGCTACATGCGCGCCCACTACGCCCTCGACGCCCTCGACGCCTACCACACCACCGCCGACGACCCGACCCGGCTGGTCCCCAACCCGGCCCGCCGAGACGCCGACCGCACCGTGCGCGAGGCCCGCACCGCCCTCGCCGCCGCCGAAGCCGAAGAAGGCCGCGCCGCACTCGACGGCCGACGAGACAACACCCCCACCGCCGACGTCGACGCCGCCTTCACCGCCGCCCGCAACCACCTCGCCGCACTCCACGCCGCAGCCCGCGCCATCCCCGCCAAGATCCCCCTCGGCCAGGCCCGCCCAGACGCCGCCCGCCTCGACCCCGAACGCAAACGCATCCACGACGCCATCCGCCTCGCCACCTACAACGCCGAAACCGCCCTCGCCCGACTCCTCGCCCCCCACTACGCCCGCGCCGACGACGAAGCCCGCAGCCTGCTCCGCGAGATCTTCACCACCCCCGCCGACCTCACCACCAACGGCAACCAACTCCACGTCCACCTCCACCCCCTCTCCGCCCCCCGCCGCACCCGCGCCCTCACCGCACTCTGCGCCGAACTCACCACCACCAACACCACCTACCCCGACACCAACCTCACCCTCGTCTACACCGTCAACAACGAATGAACCCTGCACCAACTACCGCACGCGTGTCAGGAGTCCTGGATTCCTGGCGGTGATCTGCCGGGTCGCCTCGACTCCGTCGAGGACGGGCATGCGCAGGTCCATCACGACGGCGTCGGGTTGCA
>JBIOZN010000165.1:0-5634 GCA_044871175.1 Acidimicrobiales bacterium
GGCAACCCCCACGGACCGGAGTGTAACGACGGAGGATGATGCGCGCTCGCAATTGTCGGCAGAATTTTCGTGCCGCCAATCGGCGCCCACCGGAGATGATTCGTGCGCACTCGAGTTATGCATTTCGGAGTTCCGTTCGACGACGCCGATCGCGCGTGAAGAGCCGCCGATCCGGCCGGGCAACTCGGGGGCCTCTGGAAGAGCGCCGGGTAGCCCGGCGCTCACGGCCCCTGCGCGTCGGCATCGGGCGCCCACGAAGCCGAAGGCGGGAATTGTCCCTCTGCGGTCGTGCAACCGCCGGGGCGCAGCCTGCAGTCGCCCCCCGGGGCCGCCGGGAGCGCAGTTGGTGCGGGTGGCTCCGACGTAGCGGGCTTCGCTGAACCCGGCCCGACGGCCAGGAAGGCGACGGCGACCACGGCTACCGCCGCCAGGGCCAGCGGCATCCGCCGTGGGCCACCGAACCGGCGGGCCCGGGGGGACGCCCGCGGCGACCCCGGCGCCCACACCTCGTCGGGCGCGTACAGGTCCGGTAGCGCAGTGTCATTCGTCGTCGCAGCCGCGGCCACCTCGACGTGCACGGCCCACTCGCCGCGCCCGGCGTCGGTCGCCGTGATCGTCAGGGCGATCGGGGTCCCGCGCGGGACATCGACGGTCCCGACCGTTCGTCGTGCGGTGGTCATGTGGTGCACTGTGGCGCATGCCGCTCACGTGCTGATCACCGCCCGATCACGGCCGCCGCGGGTGAAGTCGGTCGCCCCCTCGAGCGAGGGCGGTTTCGACCGTCGCCGGGCCCGACTTGCTCGGAGCCGCGGCCGGGCCGCCCCGGGCGCCGAACCGATGTGCTTCGCACTGAGCGGCGCGGTCAGACTGGCGTCATGACGTCGGGAACGACGGCTCCGACTCGGTCGCACCGCGTCGACGCCTTGCTGGCCCTGTCGGTGGCGATGGTGGCCTGGGGCGCCTCGGGGGTCGTGGCCAAGGGCGTCGACATGGGGGGCATGGCGCTGGCGGCCTACCGCACCACCGTGGGCGCCCTCGTGCTGCTGGTCGTGCTCCCTCTCACGGGCGGTCGGCTCAGCTGGGCGGCGCTGCGCACCGCCGCGCCCGGGGGTGTGTTCCTGGGACTCGACCTGGTGCTGTTCTTCACCGCCGTCAAGCTCACGACGGTGGCCAACGCGACAGTGATCGGAGCCCTGCAACCGGCCCTGGTCATCCTCATCTCCGGCCCGTTCCTGCACGAGAAGGTGGCCAAGGGCGCCACCAAGTGGGCGATGGTGGGGCTGGTCGGCACCGTCCTCGTCATCTTCGGCGCCTCGGGGCTGCCCGAATGGAGTGCCGGCGGAGATCTGGTGGCCGTCGTCTGCTTGTTCGCCTGGACGGCCTACTTCATCTACACCCGGTTCGCTCGCGACCGGATGACGGCGCTCGAATACTCGACCATGACTGCCCTGGTGGCGTCGGGGGTGGCGTGGCCCGCCGCCCTGCTTTTCGGTCAGGACGTCTCGTGGCCCGACTGGGCGTCATGGGGCTGGATCATCGGCCTCGCCGTGATCGCCGGGATCGGTGGGCACTTCCTCATGAGCGTGTCGATCCCGCACCTGCCCCTGTGGGCGTCGTCCACGATGACGCTGAGCATCCCGGTCATCTCCACCACGGCGGCGGCGCTGTTCCTCGACGAGGAGGTTGCCCCGTTGCAGGTCGTGGGGATGGCCGTGGTACTGGTCGCGCTGGGCTTTGCCATCCGGGTGTCGTCCCCGAGCCGGGTACCGGTGCCGCAGCTTGCCCCCTCAAGCCGGGATTGAGCGACTCGCACCGCAACCACGGCGTGGCGCTGGGTGCGAGAATGGCGCCGTGCCCACGTGGGTCTATTTCATCCATCCGCCGCGCGATGACTTCGCGGCGACGATGACCGAGGACGAACGAAGCGTTTGGAACGAGCACGCCGCCCGGATGCAGCGGCTCTACGACGAGGGCGCCGTCATCCTGGCCGGACCGACCTTGGGTGCCACCAACACCGGCATCGCCGTGATCGAGGCGGAAGACGAAGCGGCGGCGCGCCGCATCATGGAGGAGGATCCCGCCATCGCCAGTGGAATCGGGCGCGGCGAGTTGCGTCCGTTCGTGGTGGGTTGGCTGCGCGGGGGCGGTTAGACGCAGGCCGTCGCTGGAGAGGCGCCGCTGGCGTAATGGTCACCGTCTCGTTGACCGGCCCGCAAAATCGCCGACACAAGCGTCACGGCGACGAGTGGCACCTTTCCCGCCCAAGTTCCTAGCCACCGGCGTCTTGGTGGAGCATGGCCAGCACGGTCTTGTCCCGATACATGGGGCCACGGGGCGCTTCGAGGGCGAGGCGATGCCCGGAGCGCAACTCCTCGATGACGACGATGCGACGCAATGGCCGCGAGTGGATCTCGACGCCGACCTCGTCGCGATTGAACCGGGCGAGGAGCTCGCCGACGCCGGCGCCCTCACGGGCGAAGAGGTAGATGCGCGTCGGCGACAGGGCGAGATACATGTAGGGCGTCTCACGCTGCTCGGCGGCGTTGGCGGCCTGCCCTGCGAGCATCCCGCCCACGCTGGCCACGCTGCCGGCGAAGCCGCCGAGCAGGCCCCCGATATCACCTCCGCCGACCCGCCCCCGAACATGGCCAGGCCGGCGCCGCGGGGCTGCACGAGGCCGACGGCGATGAGGCGGTCGCTCCCGCTGAGGGCGGCCTCGCAGGCGGCCAGCACCTTGCGCTCGTTCATGCGCACCTCCTGGGTGAAGCGTAAGCGGCCGGCGCCGGACGTGGCGGGCAGGCCCGAGCGGCGGCGCCCGTGGCGCCGCCCCTGTCGCCACCACGCAACTTTCATCACTTTCGGTTGTGTCACGACGACAAGTGACGACTTTGTCGATTTCAAAGCGGGGCGAGGGGTACAGGGACGGTGGCGGGCCGTCCTGCCGCCCGGCCGCGAAGTGCTTACCTAACGGCGTGCTCGCTCTCGACCATGTGATCGTCGTCGTGGCCGACCTCGACGCCGCGGCCGACCAACTGTGGCGCCAGCACGGTCTCGCCTCGGTTCCCGGCGGACGCCATCCGGGCCACGGCACCGGCAATCGCATCGTGCCCCTCGGCGACAGCTACCTCGAACTGATGGCGGTCGTCGATCCCGACGAGGCCGCGCGGAGTCCGCTCGGCACCTGGGTGGAACGGCGCCGGACTGAGGCCGGCGAGGCACCGGCGGCGCTGTGCGTGCGCACGGACGACATCCAGGCCGCCGCCCGGCGGACGGGACGAACACCGTTCCCCATGCACCGCACCCGTCCCGACGGCGTCGAGTTGGGATGGGAGCTCGTGGCCCTCGACGCCGCCCTCACCGAGGGTCTGCCGTTCTTCATCCAGTGGCACGTCGACGACCGGGATCACCCCGGCCGAGGCGTGGTCGAGCACCGGCGGCCGGTGACGGGCATCGCCTGGCTGGAGCTGGGCGGCGATCCGCCGCGGCTGGCGTCATGGCTGGGGCCGCATGCGCTCCCCCTACGCCCGGTCGATGCCCCCGGTGTGCACCGCGTGGCTGTGGCCGTCGCCGGCGATGAGCCCATCGTCATCGATTGACAATGGGCCGTGCCGCCTCGAGGTCCAGGCGCCGGCCGGCCGCAGGCAGGTCGAGCTGGCCGCGCCGATCGAAGTGCAACCCCGAACCGGCGGCGAGATCACGCACGGTCGAGGTGACCCACACCTCCCCGGTGGGCGCGCGATCGGCGGCGGCTCGGGCGACGGCGATGCCCTCGCCCCAGATGTGCGCCCCCCGGCGGGCGATCTCGGCGGTGTGGACGCCGGCCGAGACGGAGAGGTTGGCCTCGGCCGCGCGCTCGGCCAGCGCCAGAGCGCAGCGGACGGCTCGCGCCGGACCGTCGAAGGTGGCCAGGATCACGGCGACATCGGCGCGAGCCGGCACCCCGCGATACTGGTCGAGGAGAGGGCGGGCCAGGCCGGCGGCCCAGGCGACGTGGACGGGCTCTGCGACCTCGACGGCGAGCAGCGTGGTGAGCGAGGAGTCGCGGGGCGACGGCGATTCGAGCCCTCGAACGAAGGCCTCGACGGGTTCGAGGATCTGGTCCGGATCGACCGCGACGAAGTGGTCCGCCCCTTCCAGTTCGACGAAGCGGGCACCGGGGATGTGCTCGGCGATGTACCTGCCCTCCTCGACACTGGCGTCGATGTCGTCGCGCCGGTGGAGCACCAGCGTCGGCGCCTGCACAGAACCCAGCACCGGACGCACGTCGACCAGCGAGTTCATCTCGACGAGCGCCCGCGCCGCTCCGGGGCTGGTGGCAGCCCGGCATCTCTGCCCCCACCAGCGAGCCAGCGCCTCGTCGGCATTCGGGCACATGTGGCGCATGTCGGCCTCCCACGCCCAGTCCTCTTCCAGCTGGTCGGCGTAGCGCTGCCGGTCCTGCGGGCTCGACCCCCATGGATAGTCGGGCGCCCGCAGCCGTCGGGCGTAGCTCGAATAGATGACCAGGCCGTCCACCCGCTCGGGATAGGTGGCGGCGAACAGGATCGACATGGGGCCGCCCTCGGAGTACCCGAACAGGACGGCCCGTTCGGATCGGGCCGCGTCCATCACCGCCACCACGTCACCCATGCGCGTCTCCAGATCGGGGATGCCACCCGGGCGGTCCGACATCCCCGTGCCCCGCTTGTCGAATCGAATCAGCCGGGAGAACGTGCCCAGCCGGTGCAGGAAATGGGCATGCCGGGGCTCGGTCCAGTCGAGCGTGAGGTGGGAGACGAAACCGGCCACCAACACGAGGTCGACCTCGCCGCCGCCTGTGAGCTGGTAGGCGATGTTGAGGTCGTCCCGGCGGGTGTACCGCACCTTGGCGGCCATCTCGGCGGCGATCGCCGCCGCTTCATCGTCATCGGCCGCCGACATGCGAGCGGCCGCGTCACCGCCCTCGGCCGCCTCCTTGGCGGGTGCCACGAAACGGTAGCCCCGACCACGCACTGTGCGGATGCAGTGCTGCTCGTGGCCGTCGTCGCCGATCGCCTGGCGGGCCGCCTTGACGCGGCTCGTCAGCGCCGACTCGGAGACGAACCGGCTGCTCCACACGGCGTCGAGCAACTCCTCCTTTGTCACCACTCGATCGCGGTGGCGCACGAGGACTACGAGGACATCGAACACCTGCGGTTCGATCTTGACCGGCGTCCCCGCCCGCCGCAGCTCGAACGCGTCCGTGTCGAGCTCGCAGTCCCTGAACACGTAGCGCATCCTCGAGGCAGTCTCCCACCCTGGCCTGTACCCGGCGGCGCCTCCGTCGAGGGCTCAGGGGATGTCGGGCCCGACAGGACGCCCGTCGACGACCTGATCCAGGTACTCGCTCATGCCGAGGCCGTTGCGGTCTCCACACCGATAACGCGTCATCGCTTCGGTGATGCGCGTGAACAGCTCGGCACCATCGGGGCTCCGCCGACGGTTCCGGAGTGGGATGAGTGAGAGCACCTCGCCGTGGACCTCGTACTCCTCGCCTGATTCGGTGCGGGCCCAGCAGCGCATGGCGCGCGGCTGCTGACGCTCGTCCCAGTCGGAGTCGATCGTGCACTCGGTGACGAGGTCGTAGACGCCGTCGCGCAGCACCATGCCCGCCGA
>JBIOZN010000166.1:0-2090 GCA_044871175.1 Acidimicrobiales bacterium
CCGCCGCCGTCGCAGGAGGCGGCGCCGACCGGCGCCGCCGCGACCAGGCCCTGCTGCGGGCTCGCGGGGCGTCCACGGCGCGGCTCGTGCGCCTCGCCGCCGCGGAGGCCGCCGTCGTCGGCGCCCTCGGCGCGGCAGCAGGTCTCGCCCTCGCCCTGGTGGTGACCAAGCTGGTGCTGGGCGCCGCCCGCCTTGGTGCTACGCCGCGCGCCGCGCTGGTGTGGGCGGCCGGCGCCGTCCTGGTCGGGCTGGTCATCGCCGGCGCCGCCGTGGTGGGACCGGCTTGGCGGGAGGCGCGCGGTCGAACCGTCATCGCCGGCCGGACCCCCGTCGGGCGGGCCGCCCGAGCGCCGCGTTGGGCGCGGCTGGGTCTCGATGCCTGGCTGCTGGCGGCCGGCGCGCTCGTCTTCTGGCTCACCACCCGCACCCGTTACGCCCTGGTGCTGGCACCTGAAGGCGTCCCCACCATCTCGGTCAGCTACTGGGCGTTGGCCGCACCGGCGTTGCTGTGGGCCGGGAGCGGTTTGGCGGCCTGGCGGCTGTCGGACCTCCTACTGCACCGCGGCCGTCCCGCGGTGCGATGGGGCGCCCGACTCTTTGCCGGCACCCTCGCCGGCACCGTGGCGGCCGCCATGTCGCGCCAACGCCGTCTGCGCAACCGCGCCCTCGTGCTCGCCGCCCTGGCTATGGCCTTCGCCGCGTCCACCGCCGTGTTCAACGCCACGTACCGCCAGCAGGCCGACGTTGACGCCCGTCTCACCAACGGCGCCGACGTCACCGTCACCGAGTCCCCCGGCGCCAGTGTCGGTCCGGACTTCGCCGCGGTACTGGCGGCCATCCCGGGAGTACACGCCGTCGAGCCTCTCCAGCACCGCTTCGCCTACGTCGGTGCCGATCTCCAGGACCTCTACGGCGTGCGCCCGACCACCATCGTCGGCGCCACCAAGCTCCAAGACGCCTATTTCGCCGGCGGTCGCGCCCGCTCCCTCATCGGCGCTCTGGCTGCGCACCCCGACAACGTGCTCGTCAGCGAGGAGACAGTGCGCGACTTCCAGCTGCACCCCGGTGACCGGATCACCCTGCGCCTCCAGGACGGCCGGACCAAGCAGCTCCAGGACGTCGCCTTCACCTACATCGGAGTGGCCAAGGAGTTTCCCACCGCGCCATCCGACAGCTTCATCGTGGCCAACGCCGACTACATCGCCGCCGCCACGGGCTCCGACGCCGTCGGCACCTTCCTCGTCGACACCACCGGACGCTCCCCCGGCGCCGTGGCGGACGACATCCATCGGCTGGTCGGCACCGACGCCCAGGTGAGCGATGTCGTCACCACTCGCCGTCTCGTCGGTTCCAGCCTCACCGCCGTCGACCTCGCCGGCCTCACCAAGATCGAGCTCAGCTTCGCCCTGCTGCTCGCCGCCGCCGCCACTGGGCTCGTAGTCGGCCTGGAGTTGGCCGAGCGGCGCCGCACCTTCGCCATCGTCTCCGCCCTGGGCGCCACGCCCCGCCAGCTCGCCGGGTTCGTGTGGACCGAGGCCGCGTTCGTCACCGTCGGCGGCCTCGTCGCCGGTACCGCCCTCGCCTGGTTGCTGTCGCACATGCTCGTCAAGGTTCTCTCGGGTGTGTTCGACCCCCCGCCGGCGACGCTCGCCATCCCCTGGCCGTACCTGGCCACCGTGGTCGCCCTCGCCCTCGCCGCCACCGCCCTCGCCGCCGCCGCCGGCCTCAGCGCGTCTCGCCGCCCCGTTCGCCGCCTGTTGCGCGAGCGGTAGTGGGAAGGACCCCTACGACCCGGAATGGGCGATGAACGGATGAGCGCCGTCTTTGACCGCCACATGATCCGGTCGACGCGCCGGCCGCTCGTCGGCTGCGTCGGAGTGACCCGGCGCTTTGGCACCGGCGACAGCGCTGTCGCGGCCGTCCACACTGCCACCTGTCACGTTCGGCCCGCTCAGCGCATCGCACTCACCGGACCACCTGGATCGGGCAAGACCACGCTGCTGCACCTGATGGCCGGGCTCGACCAGCCCTCCGCCGGAACCATCACATGGCCCGCGCTCGGAAGAAGGACGTGTCTGCACCCTCACCTC
>JBIOZN010000167.1:0-7910 GCA_044871175.1 Acidimicrobiales bacterium
GCCCGGGCGGCGCGACCCGCGGCGCCAGGCCGAGGTGCAGCGGACGCTGCTGGTGGCGTGGCGCGACGCGTTCCGGGTCCTGCGGGGCGGCCCGCCCGTCGCCACGTGGCTGGGCATCGACGGCGTCCCGTTGGCCGACGACGACGACCGCCCGGACGCCGGAGCGGAGGCGGCGCGCCGGGAGGAGCTGCGCTTCGCGACGTGGGGCCGGGCGCTGCGTGACGGCGTCGTGGCCGTGCCCGGCCTCCCCGAGCGGGAGGTGCCCGACCTGGCCGGCGCCCTCGACGTGCTCGGCGCCGTCGTCGCCTTCGACGCCTCCGTTCGCGTCGACGACCCCGACCGGGCCGAGGCCGAGGTGGCGCGCTGGGTGCAGCGGGCGGGCGAACGGTTGCGGCGCCTCGTCGACACCGCGCCCGAACGCCCGCTGGCCCTCACCCTGGCGCTCGGTCGCGACGACGCGGACGGGCGCGAGGCCGGGGTGGCGGCACTGATCCGGGTCGTGCGGGAGGCGGCCGCCGACGGCATGGACGTCGCCGCCGCCTTCGTCCAACCGGCCATCGACGGCCTGCTCACCCGTGACCGGGAGGACACCGGCGCCAGCCGCGCCCTCGCCGCGCTCGCCGGCTAGAGCCCCTGAACCGCAGGTGCCCCCGCCTGCCCAAGGCAGGGCCCGGCTCGCTCGAACCCGGCTCGCCCGACCTCCGGTTTGCACCCTGAGGGCCAACCATGGGCGCTCAGGGTGCAAACTCACGGCGCTCGGGGGTGCGGGCGGCGACGGCGATCACGACGAGGGCGATGCCCACCACCTCGGCGGCGGTGGGCACCTGGGCCAGCGCCACCACCCCCACCACCGTGGCGGTGGCGGGTAGGAGCGCCAGCAGCAGGGCGAACTGGGCCGCCGTCAGCCGGGGCAGCACGACTTGGTCGAGCCCGTACGGGACGGCGTTGGACAGCACCCCGACCAGCAGGCACAGCCCGAGCACCACCGGCTGGGTGAGCGCCGGCCATCCCTCGGTGAGCCCGAGCGGGGCCCATACCGCCGCCCCGATGGCCGAACCCACGGCCAATCCCGCCAGCCCGCCGAGGGCGCCGGCGCCCGCCTGTCCGGCCACCGCCACCCGCCGGCCCAGCAGGATGTACCCCGCCCACAGCGCCGCCGCCCCGAGCGCCAGCAGCACGCCCACCGGGCTGGCCGACCACGAGATGTCGGCCAGCAGCGCGACCCCGGCGACCGCCAGCACCAGCGCCCCCACGTCGCGCCCTGTCCGGGTCCCGAGGGCGGCCACGGTGATCGGCCCGAGGAACTCGATGGCCACCGCCGTGCCCAGCGGCAGGTGGTCGATGGCGGCGTAGAACGTCAGGTTCATGGCCGCCAGCACCACCCCGAACGTGCCGGCGGCGACGAGGGCCGGGCGTGACCAGGGCTGGCGCCACGGCCTCAACCACACTCCGAGCACGAGCGCCGACCCGACGACCCGCCACCAGGCCACGCCCACCGCGGGCACGTCGTCGAACAGCGTCACGGCCAGGGCCGCCCCCAGGTACTGGGAGATGGCGCCGACGACGAACAGCGCCGGTGCCGGCGCCCGTCCGGCCCGCTCGACCAGCCGCCCGGCGGCGACGGCCATCAGGGCATCAGCCCTTCGGCCCTTCAGCCCTTCGGCCGTCAGCCCTTCAGCCGTCAGTTCCGGGCGCGGTAGGTGGCCTTGGGCCCGACGGCGTCCTTGTTGAGGCGCTTGGAGAGGTGCAGGCCCTCGAGCACGAACTCCACGGCGCTGGCCACCGACGACGGCGTCTCGTCGCCGCCCGTGAGGCTGCGCACCGACCCCCGGAGCGCCGGCACCGAGTTGAGCAGCTCGGCCACGTCGCGCGACGTCACGTCCTCGCCGGTGTGGGCGACGACGCCGCCCTCGAAGGCCTCGATGACGCCGCGCAGCGTGTCGGGCGGCACCTGCTCACGGAACACGCTGAGCACGGCCGCCTTGAGCAGGTTCTCGACGATCTGGCCGTCGCGGCCCTCCTCCAGCGTCTCGATCTCGATCTTGCCGGCGGTGGACGCGGCCAGGGCGTCGAGGTCGCTCACCCGGGGCACGACCTCCCGCTCGCCCGCCCGCAGGGCCCGGCGGGTGGCGTTGGCGGTGAGCACCTCCAGGTTCGACACCGACAGGCGCACCGACACGCCCGACCGCTGGTTGACGTGGGGGCTCTGGCGGGCCAGGTGGCTGAACGTGGCCACCACGTCCTCCATGTAGGCCGGCACCGTGACCCGCACGTCGCCGCTGGGCGGGGGCACGGCCTCCTGGCGCATGATGGCGATCTCGACCGGCACCTCGAGCGGATAGTGGGTGCGGATCTGGCTGCCGAAGCGGTCTTTCAACGGGGTGATGATGCGGCCCCGGTTCGTGTAGTCCTCAGGGTTGGCCGAGGCCACCAGCAACACGTCGAGGGGCAGGCGGATCTTGTACCCCCGCACCTGGATGTCGCGCTCTTCCAGCACGTTGAGCAGGCCCACCTGGATCCGCTCGGCCAGGTCGGGGAGCTCGTTGATGGAGAAGATCCCCCGGTTCGTCCGGGGGACGAGCCCGTAGTGCAGCGTGAGCTCGTCGGACAGGTAGCGCCCCTCGGCCACCTTGATGGGGTCGACCTCGCCGATGAGGTCGGCGATGGACGTGTCGGGCGTGGCCAGCTTCTCGCCGAAGCGATCGTCGCGGTGCACCCACTCCACCGGGGTGTCCTCGCCGTGCTCACGCACGAGGTCCCGGGCGTACTTCGACACCGGATGGTAGGGGTCGTCGTTGATCTCGCTGCCGGCGATGATCGGCATCCACTCGTCGAGCAGGTTCGTGAGCGAGCGGATCATGCGCGTCTTGGCCTGCCCGCGCTCGCCCAGGAAGATGATGTCGTGCCCGGCCAGTAGCGCGTTCTCCAGCTGGGGCATCACCGTCTGCTCATAGCCGAGCACCCGCGAGAACAGCGGTTCGCCGCTGGCGATGAAGGTGGCGGCGTTGCGCCGCACTTCCTCCTTGACGGGGACGGACTGCCAGCCCGACTCCTTGAGCTGGCCGATCGTGGCGGGACGCGACGACATGCGGGGCACGCTACCGCCCGATCCCGCGGACGGCCCCGCCGGGGCTGCCGGACCCGGCCGTTACGCTCGCTCCCCCATGGAGCTGCCGGGGCCGTGGCGGGCCGCGCCGTGTGACGACGAGGTCCGGCGTCAGGCCACGGGCGTGGACGTGGACGACGAGGCCTGGGCCGAGGTGCGGGTGCCGGGCCACTGGCGCTCGACGCCGGCCTTCGCCGAGTCCGACGGGCCCCTGCTGTACCGCACCCGGTTCGAGTCGCCGGAGCCCGGTGCCGGCCGGGTGTGGCTGGTGTTCGACGGCCTCTTCTACCAAGGTGACGTGTGGCTCGACGGCGCCTACCTGGGTGACACCGAGGGCTACTTCGTCCCCCACCACTTCGACATCACCGCGGCCTGCGGCGATCGCACCGAGCATGCCCTGGCGGTAGAGGCCACCTGCACCCCGCCCCGCGACCGCACCGCCAAGCGCGCCATCACCGGCATCTTCCAGCACTGGGACGCCATGGACCCCCAGTGGAACCCGGGCGGCCTGTGGCGGCCGGTGCGGTTGGAGCGCACCGGCCGGGTGCGCATCCAGCGGCTCCGGGTGACGTGCCGGGAGGCCGAGCCGGCGCGCGAGGTGGCGTCACTGATCGTGTGGGCTGAGCTCGACGCGCCCGAGGCCCTCAACGTCGTCGTGCGCACGACCGTCGGTGATCACACCGAGCACGTCGTCGAGCAGTCCCTCGCCGCCGGGGCCAACGAGCTGAGCTGGATCGTGGTGGTGGAACAACCGCGGCTGTGGTGGCCGTGGACCATGGGCGAGCAGGCGCTCGAGGACGTGCGCGTGTCGGTGCACGTCGAAGGCGACGACGCCGAGGCGCCGCCAAGTCACGAGCGCCTCGTCCGCACCGGGCTGCGCACCGTCTCGCTGGACTCGTGGGTGCTGTCGGTGAACGGCGAGCGCTTGTTCACCAAGGGCATCAACCTCGGTCCCACACGGATGGCGCTGGCCGAGGCCACCAGTGACGAGCTCGCCCGCGACGTGAGCCTCGCGCGGGAGGCCGGGCTCGACCTCGTGCGCGTCCACGCCCACATCACCCGCGACGAGCTCTACGCGGCGGCCGACGAGGCGGGCATGCTCGTGTGGCAGGACTTCCCGCTGCAATGGGGCTACGCCCGCAGCGTGCGCAAGGAGGCCATCCGCCAGGCGGGCCACGCCGTCGACCTGCTCGGCCACCACCCCTCGATCGTGCTGTGGTGCGGGCACAACGAGCCCATCGCGATCGACAGCCCGCCGGGCGAGCCGTTCTCCGCTCGGGTGGCGGCCCGCTTCGCCGCCGGCCAGCAGCTGCCGACCTGGAACCGCAGCATCCTCGACCGTTCCGTGAAGCGGGCCTTCGAGAAGGCCGACGAGACCCGGCCGGTGATCCCCCACTCCGGCATCGTTCCGCACCCTCCGCAGCTGAACGGCACCGACAGCCACCTGTATTTCGGTTGGTACACGGGCGAGGAGCGCGACCTGCCCGGCTTCGCCCACGCCCTGCCGCGCATGGTGCGGTTCGTGAGTGAGTTCGGCGCCCAGGCGGTGCCGGCCACGGACGCGTTCTGCGCCCCCGACGACTGGCCCGACCTCGACTGGGAGCGCCTCGGGCGCCGCCACGCCCTGCAGAAGTGGGTGTTCGACCGGCGCGTGCCCCCCGAGCGCTTCGCCACCTTCGACCAATGGCGCGCCGCCACGCAGACGTACCAGGCCGAGCTCGTCCGCCACCACGTCGAGACGCTGCGGCGGCTGAAGTACCGCCCGACGGGCGGGTTCTGCGTGTTCCTGCTGGCCGACGCCCACCCGGCGGTGAGCTGGAGCCTGCTCGACCACGAGCGGGTGGCCAAACGGGCCTACGACGCCCTCACCGATGCCTGCCGCCCGGTGATCGTGGTGGCCGAGCGCCTGCCGGCGGTGCTGCGGCCGGGCGGGGCGGTGGCCCTCGACGTGCACGTCGTGAGCGACCTCCACCACCCGCTGCCCGAAGCCACCGTCGGGGCGTGCCTGCGCTGGACAGGGGGCGAGCACGCCTGGCAGTGGACGGGCGAGGTCGCCGCCGATTCCTGCGTGCGCGTGGGCACGGTGCGCTTCGTGACACCCGATGCGCCCGGGGCCCTGACGCTCGACCTCGACCTGGCCGCCCCCGACGTCACCGCGTCCAACCGCTACGACACCGTGATCACCCGCCCCCGCTGACCCCCCCTGGGTTTGCACCCTCACGGCCCACTATTCGCCTTCAAGGTGCAAACCCGTCAGGCGCGGGCGAGGTAGCGGCGGTTCTTGAACTTGGCCTTGGCGTAGTCCTTGTTCATGAGGGCGATGAAGTCGATGGAGATCTCCTTCGGGCACGCCTCCTCGCACTCGCCGTGGTTGGTGCACGAGCCGAAATAGCTCTCCATCGTGTCCACCATGGCCTCCACCCGGCGGTAGCGCTCGGGCTGGCCCTGGGGCAGAAGGTTGAGGTGGGCCACCTTGGCCGCCGTGAACAGGTTGGCGGCGCCATTGGGGCAGGCGGCCACGCAGGCGCCGCAGCCGATGCAGGCGGCCGCGTCCATGGCCGAGTCGGCGGCCTCCTTGGGTACCAGGATGAGGTTGGCGTCGGGCGCACCGCCGGTGGGGGCGGAGATGAACCCGCCGATCTCGACGATGCGGTCGAAGGGCGAGCGGTCGACCATGAGGTCCTTCACGATCGGGAAGGCCGCCGCCCGCCACGGCTCCACGACGATCGTCTGGCCGCCGTGGAACTTGCGCATGAACAGCTGGCAGGTGGCCGTGCCCTTCTGGGGTCCGTGGGCCTGGCCGTTGATCATCAACGAGCACGTGCCGCAGATGCCCTCGCGGCAGTCGTGGTCGAAAGTGATCGGTTCGCGCCCCTCGTTTGTGAGGCGCTCGTTCACCACGTCGAGCATCTCCAGGAACGACATCTCGTCCTTGATGTCGGGCACGGTGATGTCCTCGAAATGCCCCGGCGCCGAGGGCCCGTCCTGGCGCCACACCTTCAGGTGAACCGTGATCATGTGCACCTACGTGTCCCTCCGTCGTGAACGTGCTGGCCCGCCCGTCCAGAGGGCGGCCGGCGGCGAAGCTTCGCCGGTCGGAACCAGAAGGGCGTCGGCGAAGCCGTCCTCGCTTTTCACTGTTACTTGTAACTGCGCGTAGCGAGCTTGACGTACTCGAACGACAGCGGCTCGGTGTGGAGGCGGGGGTGGCCGGGGTCGCCCGTCCACTCCCACGCCGACACGTGGGCGTAGGCGTCGTCGTTGCGCTTGGCCTCGCCCTCTTCGGTCTGGTACTCGGCCCGGAAATGGCCGCCGCAGCTCTCGTTGCGATCCAGGGCGTCCCGGCACATCACCATGGCCAGTTCGAAGAAGTCGTCGACCCGGCCTGCCTTCTCCAGCGACTGATTCACGGTGGCCGATGACCCGCCGGGTACCCGCAGGTCCTTGCGGAACTCCTCGTGCAGCGCCGGGATCTCGCCCAGCGCCTTCTCCAGGCCCTGGGCGGTGCGCTCCATGCCGCAGTTGTCCCACATGATCCGGCCGAGCTCACGGTGGAACCAGTCGACCGACCGGGTGCCGCCGATCTGCAGGTAGCCGTCGAACCGCGCCCGGGCGGCGGCCTCGGCGGCGCGGAACTCGGGGTGGTCGGTGGGCACCGGCTTGGTGCCGAGCAGCGGGGCCAGGTAGTTGGCGATCGTGTAGGGCACCACGAAATAGCCGTCGGCCAGCCCCTGCATCAGGGCTGAGGCGCCGAGGCGGTTGGCGCCGTGGTCGGAGAAGTTGGACTCACCGAGCGAGTACAGGCCGGGGATGGTGGTCATCAGCTCGTAGTCGACCCACAGCCCGCCCATCGTGTAGTGCGGCGCCGGGTAGATGCGCATGGGGACCTTCATCGGGTCGTCGTCGGTGATGCGCTCGTACATCTCGAACAGGTTCGAGTAGCGCTCCCACACCTTGTCCCGCCCCAGCCGGCTGATGGCCTCGGCGAAGTCGAGGTACACGCCGTTCTTCAGCGGCCCGACGCCGTGGCCCTTGTCGACCTCGACCTTGGCCGCCCGGCTGGCGATGTCGCGGGGTGCCAGGTTGCCGAAGGTCGGGTAGCGGCGCTCGAGGTAGTAGTCGCGCTCGGCCTCGGGGATCTGGTCGGGCGGCCGGGCGTCGTCGGGATCGAGCGGCACCCAGATGCGCCCGTCGTTGCGCAACGACTCGGACATGAGGGTGAGCTTCGACTGGAACTCGTCGCTCTGCGGGATGCACGTCGGGTGGATCTGGGTGAAGCAGGGGTTGGCGAACCACGCCCCTTTGCGGTGGGCCCGCCAGGCGGCGGTGACGTTGGACGCCATCGCCATGGTGGACAGGAAGAACACGTTGGCGTAGCCGCCGGTGGCCAGTACGACGGCGTGGGCCGAGTGCGACGCCAGCTCGCCGGTGATGAGGTCGCGGGTGACGATGCCCGCCGCCCGGCCGTCGACCACGACGATGTCGACCAGCTCGACCCGGTTGTACAGCTTCACCTGTCCCAGCCCGACCTGGCGGGACAGCGCCTGGTAGGCGCCCAGCAGCAACTGCTGGCCGGTCTGGCCGCGGGCGTAGAACGTGCGGCTCACCTGGGCGCCGCCGAAGCTGCGGTTGTCGAGGAGGCCGCCGTACTCGCGGGCGAAGGGAACGCCCTGGGCGACGCACTGGTCGATGATGTCGACCGACACCTGGGCCAGCCGGTACACGTTGGACTCGCGGCTGCGGAAGTCGCCGCCCTTCACCGTGTCGTAGAACAGCCGGAAGATCGAGTCGCCGTCGCCCCGGT